>JAPXTA010000001.1:0-108031 GCA_033812735.1 Hyphomicrobiaceae bacterium
CCTCCGACCGGTCCAGCCGTGACCGACGTTTCGGATGACGGGATCGACACTGACGGCAACACGACGAACGATCCGACCGAGACGATCATCACGCGGACGCCGGGGATTGGGCTCGTCAAGACGGCAAGCACTTCTGGATTCTCCAATCCTCCCCGCCCGGGCGATGTCATCACTTATACGTACGTCGTAACCAATCTCGGGAATACCACGCTGAACAACGTGGCAGTTCTGGAGAGCATGAGTGACTTCACTGGGACCGGGCCGCTGCCTGTGCCTGGACATGTCTCTGGCGGCGGAAATTTGGACGGAGGAGCAGGTACTCCGACCGATATTGCACCCGGGCAGATGGTGACCTTTGCGGCGCATTACGCGCTTACTCAAGCAGATATCAATACAGGCCGGGTCTCGAACCAGGCTGTTGCGACTGGCAGTGTTCCCGGCGGTAGCACCGTGACCGATCGCTCGGACAGAAACTTGCCAGCCCCCGGCAATGATAGTCCGACCGAAGTGGTCATACCTCGCGCGCCGGCCCTGCAGATCCAGAAATCACTCGCAAGCACGACTCAGGTCTTCCCGTTCGTGTACGATATCGTGTACACGGTTCGTCTCCGGAATACGGGGAACACGGCACTCAGCCAAATCCGCTTACGCGATGACGTGCGGACCGCGCTTTCGCCCGGACAGCTCGTCGCAGTGCCTCAGGTCACGATGAGTGGGTTCTCCGGTACGCCTACCATCAATTCCGGTTTTGATGGCGGTGGAACCCAAGAAATTCTTGCGGGGAATCCTGAGTTACTCCCAGGCCAGTCCGGGGAAATCACCATTCGCGTGCGCACGAGTTTTGTCGACGGTTTTCCGCCGGTCGGACAGGGCAATACTGCCTTTGCGACCACGATCGAGATCCCGACCCCCGTTAAGTCGGATGATCCGTTTGTCACGCCTGAAAACCCTCTCGATGTGAACCCGACTCCGGAACCTGTAACCGACACTGACCTGGACGGTTCTCCCGATACGCGCGAGTCGATCAGTCGTGATCGGGACGGGGACGGCATACCCGACCGGCAGGATTATGATCCGACTGGCTACTTTTACTGCGAGGAAACGGGCAGCATTCTTCCAGGCGGTTCGATCTCTGTCGTCGGTCCGTTAGGCACACAACGCGGCGTTGGCTCATCACATAACATCACGATCGTTCGTGACGGCTCTGGCGGAAGCTACCAGTTCCACGTCAGTGCACCGGGACGTTATCTGCTGTCTTACAATTTGCCATCTGGCGGCGCGGCGAGCATATCGCGGCTGCCAAGCGGGGATCTCGACGTGACGTCGCTGCTACCCGCCAACCCGGGTGTGCTTGGGGGTGGTGAGGTCGGATCGACGGGACGCTTGTCGGATTTCTCTGCGGCAGGTAACCGCTTCTATCGCGTGTTTGATATTGAGGATGGCGATCCGACGATCTTCAACAACAATATACCGTTGATGCATTGCGGCGTGCCTCGCGTTTCTGCTTCAAAGGTGGTCGTTGGTACTCCAACGATACGCCCCAATGGCGCGACCAGAATTGTATTCCGCGCCGGCGTGCAAAGCACCGGAAGCAGCATTGTTCGCAACGCCGCTCTGACTGATGATCTAGATGCAGTCTTCGGTGCAGGAAAGTATGCTGTCATTCGCAATGTGATCGTCGAGCAGCCGAGCGGCTTTGTAGGGGCGGCGAACCCATCGTTCAACGGTTCATCGGTGACTGACTTGCTTACAACGGGCGGCAGTCTTGCGCCCGGCGAGCGCGTTATCGTTGAGCTCACCGTCGATGTGAGTGCTGCCGTCAGCGGCAACTTTGTCAATACAGTCGTAGCCCGCGGGGCTTCGCCGCTGGATGGATCAGCCATCCCGACAGCGACCGCGACAGCGCCAGTGCTGCTGCAATCCGCCAACCCTGCTGAGTTGCTCAGTATTGAGAAAACGACCAAGCGCCCGACCGCAAGACTAGGCGAGGTCATTCCTTATGTCATAACAGTTCGAAATCCGGCGCAAAGGGATGTCGTTGGAGTTGATATCGTCGACCAGATCCCGGCCGGCTTTACCTATCGTCCAGCCTCTGCCCGTATCAACGGGCAGGCAGTCGAACCACGGCAGAGCGGCAATCGCATTGTTTGGCACAATATGACTGTGCCGGGCAATACAACGATGACGATCTCATTGTCATTGGGTGTCGGTGCTGCGGCTGCGGGGAACGAGTTCGTAAATTGGGCTTGGGCTGAGGATCCGATTGCGCGCGAGAGGATCTCGAACGTCGGCAAGGCGGTCGTGAAGCGCGAGCTCGAGCACGTATTCGATTGCGGTGAGGTTCTCGGCCGCGTTTTCGATGATAAAAATCGCAATGGCTATTACGACGATGGGGAGCCTGGCCTTCCTGGTGTGCGCGTAGCGACGGCACGCGGTCGTCTTATCACGACTGATCAACATGGCCGATTCAACGTGCCCTGCGCGGACATTCCGGATCAGAAGATTGGTTCGAATTTTGTCCTCAAGGTGGATGAACGAACTCTTCCAACTGGATACCGCATCACTTCGGAAAATCCACGAGTGATCCGACTGACGCGTGGAAAGGTTACTCAGGCGAATTTCGGAGCCTCTATCAGCAGTGTCATCAGCGTCAACCTGAACACTGAGGCGTTCTCGACATCGAGCAATGAGCCGACTGCAAAGCTGGTTGAAGGCATCGATAAGCTGGTCGGTCAGCTGAGGAGCAGCGAACCTTCGATCGTGAGCATTACCTACCATGCGAAGAGCGATACCGAGAACGCCGCCGAGCGATTGAAGAGCGTATCTCGATTGCTTGGTGAGCGATGGAAGAAAGCGGGCGGCCAATATCGATTGGAAATCCAATCACGCGTCGTCGTGGGACGGTAAGGAGCACAGCAATGTCAGCCAAATCCCAAACGACATCCGTTCTCAGGTCTTTCGTCGCGCGCTTGCTTCAGACGACCTTCATTGTAGCGCTCGTGCCAGTGGTCTACCACACACTGTCATCTTGGCCGGCTTTGGCTGGTGATGCGACAGGTAGAAGTGCGCCAATCGCATCGCGGGGCCAGTCAGCCGTAGTTGACGATGGCGCAAACATCGAGAAGAGCAGCAGCGCGGAGGACCCCGGAAGGGCTGGCTTCTCGATCAGTGTCGATGGCCAGCGCATTGCTGGTGAAGAGAGGCCCGCAGATCGCACTCGGCAAACGGATGTTGCGTTGAGTCAGGCGGACATTCAGGTCAAATTTGATGGCCTCGACGTCCGGCCAATCCTCAATGTGGCGACAGCCGATCTGCGCCATGCCTACCGTCCTGGCGATAAAGTCACCTTTAACGTGACTACTAACTATCCGAATTGGATCAGTCGTGCAGAGCTGCGCATTTTTGATGCTAAGGATGGGGTACAAGGCGTTCCTATCGTCGCAGTTCCCGCGGCTGGGGTGGGATACAGCGCCGAATGGTCCATGCCGGCAGAAGGGCCAGAGAAGTATCTCTACGTGTTGCGTGTATATGGCAAAGACAATCGCTTTGACGAAACCGTGCCGCTCGCCCTCAGCCGGACAACAAAGGACTTCCCCGCGCACCTCACGTCGCCACATGGTGGAGCGATCTCGGCTGGTCGTGCGGAAGACAGAACAGCCGTCCGGAACATTCCGATCTACGGCGGAGCTATTACTGTTTACGGCCGCAACGTTCCCAGCGGTTACCGGGTCGAGACACTCGGTGAGGCCGTGCCCGTCGACGCGAAGGGATCATTTGTCGTTCAAAGAATCTTGCCGCCGGGTGAGCATGACGTGACCATCAATGTGAAGGGTGAGCGCGACGGACGTCTAGAGTTCTCACGTAACGTCAATATTCCCTCAAATGAGTGGTTTTACGTTGGTATGGCCGACCTGACGGTTGGACGTAATCTTGGAAGCTCTGCCTTGACGCCTGCTGCGCCGGGTGAGTATGAGCGGACTTATACCAAAGGCCGACTAGCCTTCTATCTTAAGGGCAAGATCAAGGGCCAATATTTGCTCACGGCATCCGCCGATACAGGCGAGGAGAAAGTCCAGAACTTGTTTCGTAACATCGATGACAAGGGGCCGCAGGAGCTTTTGAGGCGCATCGATCCAGATTTGTACTATCCGGTTTATGGCGACGCATCGTCAGCGATCGAAGACGCACCTACCGACGGCAAGTTCTATGTTCGCCTGGAACGTGGACCAAGTCATGTCATGTGGGGCCGGTTCAAAACCAGTATCAAAGGCACTGAGTTCGCGCGTAACGAGAGAAAGTTGTACGGCGCACAGGCCGTATACAAGTCGAACCAGACGACCAGTCATGGCACCCCCGTTGATGAGGCTGAGGCCTATGCTGCAAAGCCAAGTACCTTACCACAACGTGACAGCCTGCTCGGCACGGGTGGGTCGGTGTACTTTCTAAGCCGCCAGGACATCAACAGGGGGTCAGAAACGATCACGATCGAAGTTCGGGATGCTGTGAGCGATATCGTTATGAGCCGGCGAACGCTCCGGTTCGGTGAGGATTACGAAATCAACTATGTCCAGGGTGTCGTGCTGCTCAAGACGCAGCTTTCGTCGACCGCACGGAGCCAGGACGTCGTGTCCGGCGGGACCTTAAGCGGAAGTTTGCAGTATCTTGTCGTGCAGTACGAATTCACGCCCGCGCTGGAAACTGTGAAGGGATATTCAACAGGTGGCCGTGCTCAAACCTGGATTGCCGACAACGTTCGCGTGGGCGTATCTGGATTGAACGAGCAGACTGGAGAAAAGGCGCACAACGTCACGTCGGTCGATGCTCATATCAGGTTAAAAGAAAAGTCCTTCGTCGAGTTGGAAGCTGCGCGCAGTGACGGCCCTGGCTTTAGAAATTCGACGTCGATCAATGGCGGTTTGACGATTGTATCGCCTGGGCTGCTCGTAGGTCAAGCCAACCAAGAGGCTTTCGCCTATCGTGCCAGAACACATATCGACGTGTCAGAGTTCGGATTTGGCACCAAAGGGGCCGTGGGTGGCTTTTTTGAAAGGCGCGATGCCGCGTTCTCGTCTATGGGGTTTGAAACACGCCACGATCAGCAGGCGTTTGGCTTATTTGGTGATTTCGAGTTCCGATCGTGGTTGCGGACTAAACTGAAATACAAGGAATTTGAAAGTGCCGGCGGTCAATCTGAGAAGGAAGGCGCCGGTCAGATCGAATACGATTGGCGTCCCGACTGGACGGTGGGCGTCGGTGTAAAGCACAAAGAGATACAAGTGCCTGGCATAGCCCTTCACAACGGCGGACGTACTGATGTCGGAGTGAAGCTCACCTATAAGCCGGATGCCGATAGATCTTATCATGTTTTTGGTCAGGCCACGGCGCGTCTGACGGGCGATATAAGCCGTAATGAACGCGTTGGCGTGGGCACCGAGTTCCGAGTGTCAGAGAAGGTCAGTTTAGGTGGGGAACTCTCGTATGGGGCGCTCGGATGGGGCGGACTGGCAACCATCAGTTACGACCCCACCCCGGATGACAGGAACTACTTCGGCTATACCCTGGATCCCGATCGGCCCATGACTATCGGCGCACCGATGATCGGCACTAATGGTGGGCGCTTTGTCGGGGGTGCGCGTCACAAGTATACGGAAAGGCTGTCGGCCTATGCGGAGAACAATTACGACTTGTTTGGGGACAAGAAGGCTCTGACCAGTACCTATGGTGTGGTCTACACGCCTACGCCGCTGTGGACTGTCGGTGGTGGTGTGGAGTACGGGGACCTCAAGGACCGGCAAGGTGGGACCGCCGATATTTCCAGAATAGCGCCGTCGATCTCTGTGACCTACAAGGATGCCGATAAAGTGACTTGGCGACTGCGAGGCGAGGCTCGCTTCGAAAATTCAACAGAAGCCGCCAAAGACCGTACAACTTACTTGGCTACGGCTGGGCTTGGCGTTGCCGTTGATCAGGATTGGAAGTTTCTCGCTGGCCTGGACGCCGCTATTTCCGATTCTGATCAGGCCAGCATACTCGATGGCGATTATGTCAAAGGCAGTATCGGCTATGCCTATCGTCCGGTCGACAACGACCGGTTCAACGCACTCTTCAAGTCAATCTTGATATACGATCTGCCCGGACCGGACCAGGTCACGAGCTTTGGCAGCAAACTCGGCCCGGCACAGCGCAGTATCGTTCTATCGGCGGATGGCAACTACAAATACAACCACAACTTAACATTGGGCGGAAAGTACGGCTTCAGAATAGGCGAGGTTGCCTATTCTCGGAGTTCCAAAGATTTCGAGCAGTCATCGGCGCATCTCGGCGTACTACGCGCAGACTTTCACATCGTGAAGGACTGGGATCTCATGCTGGAAGGGCGGCTTCTGTACACACCTGAGATCGATACCACCAATCTGGGTGTGGTGACAGGTGTGTGGCGCCATCTCGGAGCCAACTTGAAGATTGGCGGCGGGTATAATTTCGGAAAATTCTCGGACGATCTCGCCGATCTCACCCACAACGACCGCGGGGTTTTTATCAATATGACGGGCAAGTTTTAAATGGAGTCTCTGATCTTGTGATAGCTCCGCTTATGTTGGCAAACTACTAAGTCCGAGGAATCGTCTATGCTGCTTTGGCGTGTCGA
The DNA here is from genome assembly GCA_033812735.1 of Hyphomicrobiaceae bacterium. Lineage (GTDB taxonomy): Bacteria > Pseudomonadota > Alphaproteobacteria > Rhizobiales > Hyphomicrobiaceae > JABFRJ01. The sequence continues at coordinate 6,647 of JAPXTA010000001.1, forward strand.
CGACGGATGTTGATCCGCTCCGGGAGATTAGCTTATACGGCCACTGCATCATGCCATCCTCAAGCGTTCGGAGTTACGTTCTCGTCGCCGCAAACTTGGGGAGTTGCAGTTGTGGATCGCGCGCGATCAGGTGCTTTTGACGCTTGAGCGTCGCGCTGGCACGAGCAGAGTGACTGTCTTGACCGGGTGAGATGAAAAGCGCTTAACGCTGACACCCATGCCCTGTCGCGATCCAGCCAAGCTCGGCTCATAATTCACGGTTTAATCTATGCGGCAGTTGCTGGCCGATTGTAAGTATCCGGCCAAGACCGCCGGGATGATCGGTCAAGCAGCCTGGGCTGCGCCCTCGCCGGTTTTCCAGTTCCAGGGCAGCAGGTCGGCGACCTTGCTTGCGGGATGGTCGGCGATGCGGGCGAGCACATCGGCGAGCCAGGTGCGGGCGTCGACGTCGTTCAGCTTGCAGGTTTCGATCAGTGTGAAGATCGCGGCTGCGCGATGCCCGCCCGAGTCCGAGCCGCAGAATGTCCAGTTGCGGCGCCCGACCGCAATGCCGCGCACAGCGCGCTCGGCTGCGTTGTTACTCATGCAGAGCCGACCGTCGTCGAGGAAGCGCGTGAACGCACGCCATCGCTTCAGGCTGTAGTCAATCGCCTTGGCGACCGGCGCCTTCGACGAGAGTTTCTTGCGCTCGGTCCTGAGCCAGGCTTCGAGCGCCTCGACGAGCGGCCTCGATCGCTCTTGTCGGACGGCGCGGCGTTCATCCGGAGTCTTGCCGTTGATCTCGCGCTCGATGGCGAAGAGTTCGTCGATGCGGCGCACGGCTTCGATCGCGACCGGAGCCTTTTGAAGCTCGGCCAGTTCGAAGAACTTGCGCCGGCCGTGCGCCCAGCAAGCGGCCTCGACAATCATGCCCGGCTGGCGGCCATCGACATAGAGACCATTGTAGCCGGAGTAGGCATCGGCTTGCATGAGACCGCTGTAGGTTGCCAAGTGGCGCTCGGGATGCTCGGCGCCGCGATCGCGCGAGTAGTGCAAGAGGACGGCCGGCGCGGCGCTGCCGTCGAACGGGCGATCGTCGCGCACGTAGGCCCACAGACGCGCCGTGGCGCATTTCCCCTTCGCCAGCACCGGCACCATCCTGTCATCGGCGTGGATACGATCGGCAGCGAGAACGTGCTTCTCGATCTCCTCGACGACCGGCGCCAGCGTCGCCGCGCACGCGCCGACCCAATCGGCGAGCGTCGAGACGTCGAGATCGACACCCTGCGCGGCATAGAGATCACTCTGGCGATTGAGCGGCAGATGCGCCCGGTACTTGTTGTGCAACACTTCGGCGAGCAGCTGCGGGCCGGCACGGCCCCGTGCGATCGGATGCGACGGCGCAGGCGTTTCGGTGATCTTCTCGCAGTCCCGGCAGGTGAACAGCTCGCGCACATGCTGGATGACCTTCCAGCGCTCCGGCACGAACTCCAGCGTTTCCGTGATCTTCTCGTCGAGTTTGCGGATCTTCGCCGATCCGCAGTGGCGACACGCGCACGGCGCCGTATGCACCAGCCGCTCACGCGGCAGCTTATCATCGAGTGGGCGGCGTGCGGGCTTCTGCGTCGGTTCTTCGTTCGCAATGCCGGGCCGTTCGATTGCGGCGGCGACTTTCCCTGCGCTCGCCGTCTCGACCAGCTCGCCGAGCTGCATCTCCAGTTGATCGATGAGCCGCGCGCTCTTTTCCGATGAGGCGCCGTAGTCGGCGCGCTTCATCTTGGCGATCGTCAGTTTCAGAGTGGCGATCTGCGCGTCGAGATCGGCCGAGCGGGTCTCGGCAACGGCGGCGCGGTGTTCGAGAGCATCGGCGCGGGCATGAGCCGCGAGAAGAAGCGCTTTCAGTTGCGCCGCATCATCAGGCAATGTCGCGGGATCGAGTGCCATGCCAAGCATCTACACTGCTTCGCGCAACTGACGAATCATCGATCCACGTCGATGATGGTCACGCGGCATTCAGCCGGCGATCTGTGGCCGATACGTCGCTTGTGGCGCACGCCAATCGATGCCTTCGAGAAGATAGCCGAGTTGCGCCGGCGAGATCGTCACGGACGCATCGGCAGCGTCGGTCTTCGTTGCCGGCGTCGGCCATATAAAACGCCCCTTCTCCAGCCGTTTCGAGAACAGGCATGCGCCCTGGCCGTCGTGCCAGATGACCTTGATCAGATCGCCACGCCGACCACGGAACACGAACAAGTGCCCACAATGCGGATCAGCCTTCAGCGTCTCCTGCACTTGCAAGGCGAGGCCGGGAAAGCCGCGCCGCATGTCGGTGTGGCCGGTCGCGAGCCACACGCGCACGCCGGCAGGAACCGGGATCATATAGCGTGATTGCAAATGGGGCGGTCGTGCTTCGGGTGACATCAGAAGGCGACGGCCCCTTCACAATCTCGTCGTCGACCGGGCCGCTGGCGATGACGCTGACGACGAGTGGCGGCACTGCGCAGTCGTCGCCGGTCACGCTCAATCCAGGCACCTACGGCGTGATCGTGACGCCACCCGAAGGCTTCGGCATCACGGCGATCTCGTGCAGCGATGGCGACAGCACCGGCAATGTCTCGGCGAAGTCCGCCTCGATCGTGCTTGCGTCAGCCGAGTCCGTGACGTGCACGTTCACGGCTGCGAACTCTCGCAAGAAGACGGTTGAGGTGATCAGCCGCTTCATGGGCCAACGCAACGACCTGCTGCTCTCGAACGGTCCTGATCCCAATCGCCAGATCGATCGCTTGATCGAGGCGTCAGGTGGCAATGCTGGCGGCACTACAGGCGGCGGCGGTTCGGCAGGCTTCTCAGAGGGCTCGAAGCCGCTCGGCGGCGGTATGGGGCCGAGCCGTCTCGTCAATACCGGCGACGCCAGCTTCAACTCCTCATTCGCCGCACCCGGCCTCGCCTCAGCGCAGCGTGGCCCCTCAAGCGGCCCGCGCTCGTTCGATGACCGCCTCGATGCACTCGGTCTCGCGCCGAGTGGGCCCCGCGACGAGCAGGCTGGTTTGTCTCCGATCAGGGTAACAGGAAGCACCGAAGGGGCGAGCCGCTTCTCGTTCTCGACCAGCCTCAGCCAGATGACGCGCTTCAATGACGACGTCGCCGCGCGCAAGGCGAAGGAAGCAGAGAGTGCTGCAGAGAGTGACTACGGCGGCGGACCGATGGCGCTCGGCGCTGGCAAGTTGACCGGAGCCAAGACTGGAGCCAAGCGCGCGTTCTCGCCACTCGACATCTGGGCGGAAGGTCACTTCCTGAGCTTTGCCGACAATCGCAACAACGCAGATAGCGATGGCCACTTCGGCGTGTTCTACGTCGGCGCGGACTACATCGTGAAGCCGTGGCTTCTGGTCGGCCTGCTCGCACAATACGACACCATGCATCAACGCTCGACGACGCAGGTGTTCGACATCAAAGGCAGCGCCTGGATGGCGGGGCCTTACGCGACGGTGCGGCTCTCGGAGAACATCTTCTTGCAAGGCCGCCTCGCGGCGGGTCGCTCGACCAACGAAGTGAGCCCGTTCCTCACCTACACCGACACGTTCTCGACGAAGCGCTGGCTCGCGACGACGGCCCTCGTCGGCCGCTGGCAAGTCGGCAACTGGCAGATCCAGCCGAGCGCGTCACTCGCCTACATCGAAGACGTTTCGGAGGCCTACACCGACAGCCTCGGCGTTGGCATCCCTGGCCTCAAAGCCTCACTCGGCCAGTTCAAGGCCGGACCTCAGTTCAGCTACCGTCACGTTCTCGCTGGCGGTACGTTGCTCGAGCCCCGCTTCGGCGCCGAACTGATCTGGAACTTCACGGCATCAGACAAAGTCGCCGACTTCGGCGGCACGCTCTCGGGCCCTGAAGAATTGCGCGGCCGCATCGAACTCGGACTGCGCACCCAGTTCACCAACGGCGTCGGCCTCGATCTCTCGGGCAGCTACGACGGCATCGGCTCCGACAGCTTCCACGCCCTCGGCGCCAAGGCGACGGTGAGAGTGCCGCTGAACTGAGCGCAGTTGGTTCGCGTCAATCGAGGCGTTGCTAGCGGCCGCTGCGAGTACTCCCTCTAATCGATCGCCCGACTCACGGCCGACATCTTTGCGGGCGTCGGGAGTCTTTTGGCAGCATCGCCTTCAATGTAAGCGGTAAGCGCCACGTAAGCGCTCAGTCGACATCTGCAGCACAGCAGGGCCATAACGAGGCATTGGTTGGTTCCCCTGAAGCGGACAGTCAATCCAATTGCCAGTTGCATTGAGCGGATACACGGACTTCGAGTAATGCCCCCCGACACGTCTCTCATGCGCGAGCGCTGTTGTGATATTGTTTGGCTATGAGCACGATTCGGTATTTCGCCTATGGCTCCAACATGTTGACGGGATGGCTCCAGTCGCGCTGCAAGTCGGCGCGCCCTACAGGTGTCGCGAGCCTGGCCGGCTTTCGGCTAGCGTTTAACAAGCGGAGCAAGGACGGTTCGGGCAAGGCGATGCTCACCGCCTCGAACGACTCGGAGGCGTGCGTCTATGGCGTTCTTTACGACATTGATGGCGTTGAAATTGATGCGCTCGACCAGGCTGAGGGCCGCGGCAAAGGCTATGATCGCGTGGAAGACTTTGATGTTTGCGTTGACGGCAAGGCTGTCCGAGTGACGACCTATATGGCTGACACGACTGCCATCGATGTCACCCTGAAACCCTAACGTCCCACTACGATGCCAGTGCGGCGGGTCGCACGGCGCGCATCGAGCGCGACTTCGATAGCCATCAGAATATCATCGAGCTCAGAACCAAGGGCGACACGGCGGATACGACCGACGACAAGCGACAGGTTCGCACGTTCCTGCCGAACACATCGGCCTACATCGTCAACAAGGTCGCCTATGAGGCTGATTATTCGCCGGCGGGTGCGATGATGGCGGCGAAAGCCTATGGCTATGACGGCAATCAGTGGAATGTAGCTGTCGGATCTGTAGGCAACCTCACCAGCGTCGGTCGCTGGCTGAACACCACGGGGCAATGGTTCTTCAGGTCGATGACCTACGACCCCTACGGCAACAAGACGGCCGAGGTCGATGAAACCGGCGCACGGACAGAGTGGAGTTACGATCCGACGTATCACATCCTGCCAATCGAGACACGCAACGCGCTCTATTTCAGCCAAGGCGACACCCGGCAGAATACCACCGCGAACTACGAGAACGGCAACTTCGTCTGTCAAAAGCCCTGGTACACGACAGACGTCGATGGATTGATCACATGGTACGCCTACGATCCCCACTGCCGCGAGAACTACGTCGGCAAGCCTGGCGGCCATTGGAGCGTGACATACTTCTGGAGCGAGGGGATACCGGGCGGAAACACCCGTGCGACCTACGTCAACCCGCCGGGGGGTGTCTCACAGGTGATGCGTGCTCAGACGCACGACGGTTTTGGACGACCCTACTATGAGTTCGGCACAGCACCGGCGAGGAACGGCGGCTGGCTCTATTCCAATTGGAAGGTCTATGCGCCACGTGGGTCGATGTACTACCAGCTTGCGCCGTTCTATCAGAACGAGACGGTCTATGCGGTGACGTACTTCGCTCACGATGCACTGAACCGGCTGCGGCAGACAACCAATCCCGACGGCTCCATCATCACATCGAGCTACGCGTCGGGCACCGCTCTCGGCAACGGCCGCATCGCCTTCAACTCGTCGACGGTGCGCGACGAACTCGGCCGCGATACCATCACCCACAAGGACGCGCACGGCCGCATCATCGAGACTCGTCGTTTCCTCGGCAGCAACGGGCAGGCCGGCGGCACGGCGAACCGCATGCGGCTCAAATGGGACACGCTTGATCGCCTGATCGAAGTGACCGACGAACCCGGGAACCAGTGGACCGCTGCTTACGACAGCATGGGCCGTCGCACATCGGTGTCGGATCCCAACCACGGCACTTGGACGTTCTCATACGATGCCGCTTCGCGCCTGACGCAACAAATCGACGCCAACGGCGCGCGCTCGGATTTCGCCTATGACGGCCTCGGCCGCATGACCGGTCGCGCCCACTACACCTCAGCCAATGTGCAGACGCAGTGGCACGCCTACAAGTACGACTTCGCCGAGCCTGACAGGTGCCCGCAGGGCACCGGCGCCGCAAATGGCGGCAAGCTCTGCCGCACCGAGGGGCACTGGGGCTCGACCGACGTCAACCATGACGCCAACGGTTTCAAGGTTCAGAGCCGTTGGACGCTGCGCAGCACGACCTACACGGTCAACGAGGCGCGCGATGCCGGCGGCTATTTGCTCTTCAAAACCTACTCGGACGGCGACAACGTCGGTGGCGCCACCGACCCCTGGACCTACGACGAGGCGGGGCGCCTGAAATCGATCCCCGGCCATGCGACGTTCTTCTACAACGCACGCGGACAGGTGACGGCGGCGAACTACGCCAACGGTGTGTCGACGGTGAACACCTACAACGACCAGCGCGGTTGGCTGATGCGGGTCGTCACGTCGGCAGGCGCGACAGCTTTGCAGGACATCAACTACGCACGCGCGGCGACCGGCCGGATAGCGAGCGTCGTCAGTGCGGGCCGCCCGGCCGACAGCTGGACCTACACCTACGACGACCTCGATCGCCTGTTGTCGGCGACCAATAGTGGCAATACCGCGCTGTCGCAGACCTTCGCCTACGACAGCGCGCACAACATGACGTCGAACTCGCACGTCGGGGCATACAGCTATCCGACGCAGGGCCTCGGCGCTGTGCGCCCGCACGCGGTCTCCGTCGCGGGCGGCTATACGCTCACCTACGACGCCGTCGGCAACATGACCAGCAAGACTGGCAGCGGCGTCTCGAACATCCTCACGTGGGACGCTGAGAACAAGCTCACCAAGGTGGTCGTCGGCGCGTTGCATCATAACTATTCCTACGACGCCAATCATGCGCGCGTGCTGAAGGTCGTCCCGCAATCCGGCGGCGTTCCGGATCGGGTCACCATCTACGCCGGCGAGATCGAGGTCGATGATACCGGCACCTGGACGAAGTACGTCCACGACGACGTCATCTCCGTTGCGACCTGCTGCGCCGCGTGAAGGACGCGGCGGATCGCAGGTCGCTGGCGCGTACAGGCAACGGCGGCGCCGCACAGCGGTTCTTCCATCACCGCGATCATCTCAAATCGATCAAGTTGATCACGAACGCCAGCGGCGCCGAGGTCAAGCGCACGACCTACGCGCCGTTCGGCCGAGCAGCTACTCACGCCGAGAAGTATCAGAATGTTGTTGTCGCGACCAATGCACTATCACATGAAAGTGGTGATATTTCAACAGCTTAATATTTTTGAGGGACTCTTGGCGCAAGAGTCGCAAGTTCCCAGGTGAAAGTCTTCAACAACCCAAACCGTGGAGACTTCTATGAACATTTTGATCATCGGCAGCGGCGTGACTGGCGGCCTACTTGGGGCGCGTCTCGTCGAACATGGTGAGGCTGTCACCTTCGTTGTGCGCCCCACACGAAAGGTGGAACTGCTGACGCAAGGGCTGCGTCTCACCTCGCACTACGGCGGCTTCCGGCGCCCGGTCAATGCAATCACGATTGAAGAACTGCGCGGGGTGTACGACCTCATCATCGTGGCCTGTCGCGCACAGGATTACGAAAATGTCTTGCAGGCCGCTGCGCTTGCCTTCGGCGAGACGACGATTGTGTTGCCGCTGCTCGAAGGTGCGGCTCAGATGCAGCCTGAACTCATCCCGCACGGTGCCCGGTTGATCGGTGGTTTGTTCGAAGCTCGGATGACCATCGATGCCGATGGTATCTTGCGCCAGCGAACTCCGTCGGCGGAATTGAGCATCGGCGCGCTTGGTTCGGCTCACATACCTGAGCTCGATTCAATTGCGTCCCTCCTTTCCGGTCGTGGCATCAAGACTTCGGTTGTCGAAGGTATTGAGAGTGCCATTTGGGCCCGATTTTGCTTCAGCGCCGCCGCCGTAGCAATGAATGCGTTGACCAAGTTGTCGCTGCGAGATGCGGTCCCATCGACGCACCACATCACCTCATTCGATAAGATGCTCACCGAAGGTGCGGCCGTAGGCTCGGCCATCGGCGTTCAAGTGCGGATCATGGATGTACTTCGCTATCGCCGGAGCTTCCGGTTGGAGACGCGCCCCGTGCAGCCGCCGCCCTTGCTCAATGAAGGTGGCCGAGGTGCGGATGAAAGCGCCTATGTTCTGCTTGAGATGGTTTCGCTTGCAGAGCGCGCCAAGGTCCCTGTTGCGAAGTTACGGCGCGGGCGGGATGCCCTGCTCCGACCGCGCGAGATCGAGTTGCAAGCGCTCGACATGGCTGACGACGCGGCGACGGCATAGGGGCACGTCTGTCATGGCCGCATCTTTCAACATTGTCACGGCAAGCTGGTTCACCAGCTTGCCGCTTGGCTACACCCGTGTCGGAATCAGCCGAGGGGCACCGCGCCGCTATACACCTGGCTATCGTATGTTGCGTCGGCTTGCGCCAGGACCCTGGTTTCGCAGTGTCGACGCCGAGGAATATGTTCGCCGTTATGAGGCGGAGGTGTTGTCACATCTCGATCCGCATGACGTGGTCAACCGTCTCAGCCGGATCGGACTAGGCGGTCCGATCGCTCTGGTTTGCTTCGAGCGCCCCGGAACGGCGGACGGCTGGTGTCATCGCGCGCTCGTATCGGCGTGGTTTGACCGGGAGCTTGGTCTGGCAGTGCCGGAACATGGCTACGAGCACTTGCCACCAGGGCAGCATCCGATGCTGCCGCCACCGCTACGAAAAGTGCCTGTCACGACTTGAAGTGAACGGCAGTTATCCCAATTTCCTTCATCCTGGAGAAGTGGTCCGGCCGCCACGCGACCGCTACGTCTCCGGCTCATACTCGTTATTCAAATCACGTACGGAGGGACAAGAACATGGCCACCATCACGCTCGCGCAGGCCAGACGGCGCTCCAAGTGGCTTCTTGCGGTTCACGAAGCCGGACATGCCATTGTCGCCCTCCGTCTCGGCGTTGACGTAAGCAAGGCGACAATCGTACCGGAGGGCGATTTGAGCGGCGCGGTACATCATGGTCCGCTGACCGCGCGAGAGACCATCTTCATTACACTGGCCGGGCCCATCGCAGAGCGAATGGCAAACCAGCGGGACACAGAGTACGACATTAGCCTCGGCCGGGAGGAGAGCGAGATCTTGGATCTGTTGCCCGAGTATGCAGAGGAGATCGGCGTCACGCTCGACGATGACGAGGATGACCCTGCTGAGCGCCAGCTGCAGCTCCGCGAGCTTCACCAGAATGTTGCAAACGAAGTGACAGAGAAATTGCGGCAGGAATGGGCTGCGGTCGAGCAGCTTGCTCACGGCCTGATCGAGCACGAGACCTTGGCCGGCCCACAACTGCGCGCACGCGCGTTTTGAAGGCGCCGTTTCACAATGTCCGCGTGACGCAGACGTCGGCTATCCGCGATTCGTCGCTATACAAAGGACCAGCGCGACGAGCCCGATTGCGTTGAGCGTCCACATCGAATAGTTGAACCAAGGGCTGAGCACTGGAATGTCGACGATCAAGCTGTAGAAGGCCAACAGGCTGAACATGCCCATCGCCGCCCACATCAGTGCGGCCATCCAGCGGCTCAAACGTGACAAGCGATCTGCCCTTGGGTTGGCTCCGGTCGGACCTTCCTCCACCTCGTCGGTCATGACTCACTCCGATGACGGATCGGACGATGGATGTGGACGCGACGGCCTCGGCAACGCCGCGATCCGGTCAGTAAACGCGGCGCGATAGAGCTCCAGTTGTTCGAATATCCATGCATGCTGCTCCGGCCACTTTGATCGATCGCGAAAATCAATGTCGGGACGCTCAGTCGTAATGTAGTCGCGGGCCTCGGTGCTGGTCCATTGTGCCGTGCCTCCTAGAGCGCGATCGATGACGTCGCGTTCGGCCTGCAGCATTGTAAACTGCGCTTCGTGATCGGCCGTCGCGATTTCGAGTGTCACGGCCAAAACCCGGTCTTTGGGCTTGATCACCGCGTAGAAATTGAAGCCAGGTCGGCCGACGTTTCGACCATACCAAGCACCTCGTGGCAGCACCGGTCTGATCCAATGCTGCGCGGATCGTGCAGCAAGCATCTCCCTGAAGGCTGACCAATACTGCTGCAACTCGATTTGCTCGTCGGTGAGTGGTGCATCGCTGCGACGTTCACGGGCAAGCTCGTCCGGGCGAACTGTAACGCGAAACTGGTATCCCGGTTGGTCGCAGCCGCTGATGCGCCAAGCCGTGATCTCGACACCGAAGAAGCTGATGTGCGACGGCGTCATGGCGTTAAGCCAATCGAGCGCGGCGCCATGCTCCTGTCGGATCGCGGCAGCAACCCAAACAATAGTCAGACCATCCTCGGTGCCGGCGGCGTAGGTCAGCAGCTGGCCCAAGTGCTTGTGGTTGCTCGGATCGAGCTGGTTTTCGATAACGACACGGTGGCCAAGCAGATCGCGCGCAAGGATGTCGAGCGAGAAATCGCCGACGGGCTGCTCTGTCGCTTCGAGCTGCAGGGATCCCAATCCCAACGCACAGCCGAGTTGCGCCAGATTTTCCGGACGCGCGAGCCATGGCGTGAAGTCCCGCGCCTCGTCGCTCCACACTTTCCGCAAGGGGTATGCCTCTAGCGGTACTATGGGCGGCATGGCGTCACCCACTTGGCTTCCTCGATCTGACCCATCACGGTCGCATCCCCGTTATGGCTATAATACAGTAGCCATAACGTCCATCGACGTTGGGGGCAAGTCCATGAACAAAACGGCATGGACACGTTTGCAGCGAATCTCCGCAAACGGATCAGCGATCTTGGGCTATCCCAGGCTGAAGCTGCCCGCCGTTGCGGCCTGGAGAACCGCCGGTTTCACCATTACCTCGTGGGTGACCGCGAGCCGAACCTCGCCACATTGCTTCGCATCGCTACGGTGCTTGGAACGACCCCGGACGTCCTGCTGGGCGCCAAATCCGCCGCACCGGTTGGCAATGACGAAGCGAGCCGACTTCGCGCCAAGTTGTCGGCCGCCGCTGCCAGCATGGAGCCATCTGCGCTGCGGCTGCTCATGGTACTGGTGGACGGAGTGATTGCCTTTAATCGTGACGGTGGGGCGGCGGCGGTTCGGCCGCCTCGAGTGGTTGGACCTCGTCCTCGACGACGCGGGCGTTAGCACCCAAGGGGCCCGCGAGGTCCTGCCCCGTGACGGACCCTCCGAATCGCACTACAATATAAGCTTCTCGGCCACGGCCCCGGGGTCACTCCGGCGTCGTCACAAGAAGCGCTGACCCACTCCCAAATCCATCCCCTGACGCGCGTCGACGATGGCGCGTGCTCCAATTATACATCGTCATTGTGCGCGAGCCGCCAAGTAAGCGGGTGCTGCGATGGCGCATGGGGTCTGGCAAATGAATGAGGTGCCCGTGAAACGCCGGATGTTCTCAATGCTCAAAATGCGCGGAGAGTCAACGATGGCAGCAACCAAGCGCATGACTGACGCGGCGCAGACCGAGCGGTTTGAGCGCGACGCCCCTAGTCGAGCTGAACCCGGTGTATTGCACAAGAGCTGCCGCATCGCGTGGAGCGAAACGGAGACGGCTGCCGTCAATGCGCGACTATGGCCACATGACCGCTTGATGCCCCGCCTCACAGCGCAGCTCCAGCGATTGCCGACTCATCGACTGTTCCCAACGGCGCGCACCCGCGAACAGAGGGTCGCCTTCCGTCCGCCGGCTGGCGCCAGCTCGGAAAACACCCGCTTTGCCGCTGCGCTGGACCTGCACAGAGTTTTTCGGTTTTTCCTGGCGAACGACTACTGGTTGGAGATCACTATCCTCGATGGATCCAACCCGGAGGATGGTGCGACGCTCATCACGGTCAAGCCACACGTCTCACACAAACCCATCGCGCCGCAACTGCAGGATCTTGGGCTGGCCGCGACGAATGGCAACCCGCTGGAGTGGGAAGCAGCGTGGCGGTCGCTGACGCCCGGCGCGATAGCGGTGCTTGACGCGGCGTTGGTTGAGGCGCAGCGACGTAAGTCAAAATCGCTTGTTCTCCGCCCAGATCATTGGATCGCGGGGCAGATCATCTCATCATCCATTCCCTCTCCGGAACTCGTGGCCGCCGTCCTTCCCACAGCGCAGAAGCTTGCAGGTCGCATGCGGCGTCCGTCTCACCGCCCCGCCTACGAGACGCTGCATATGACGTTGGCTTGGTTTCATGTGCTGACAGGGCGGCGCGGCGACCAGTTGCCTCAGGGTCCTCCGGCCCACCCGAGGGGCATCAACGTCACGTTTGTGCGCTGGCTCGAGCGCTGCTTCTGCGTTCTGCTGGTGAAGAGAGGCTCGTATAGCTCCTGGCGGCGCGCACTGCGTTGGAAGGGGACATGAGTAGCGGGACACGTGTTGCCGATGTTGGTCGGTTCCGAATTTCCGGCACCCCTGTGCACGTTACACACGTCGCGTCGCGTAGACACCTGTTCTGCTGAAGGTTGCGCCTGCGTGATCGATTTGAATATTCGGCATCGCGACGTGCGTGTGGCCGTCGTGGAATTGAGGGGCGTCGCCACATGGCGTCGCCCCTTCTTCGTGACACCCATTGACCAAGAAGACCGATCACCAGATTGCCGACCGGCGCCAGCCGGCAAGTGCCCTGCTGGATGACCTGGTGCTCTTGCTCGCGCGAATTGCCGCGCGAGAGGCGCGGGCTAGTGCCGATGCGTCGCAAAGCACCGCTGATCCCTCGCTCACGAAACCGATCGCGGTCGGCGCCGCTGAGACGGCTTCCACCAGCAATCGCAAGTACCGCCCGAAGAGCCGCGCCCGGGGCCCGCCGCGCGCACCTCGCGCGTGCGCGCAGCAATCCGACACGAACTCCAGCACGAGGCGAAAATGGACAACGACGACGAAGAAATGCCGCCGAAGCGGCCGACGAAAAAGAAGTTCCTGACCGTTCCGGAGGCCGCCGACGAGATCGGCATTTCGGAACGCCACACGTGGCGCGAGATCGAGACTGGGAAGCTCAAAGCCCACCACTTCGGTGGCTGCACGCGCATCAGTCGGGAGGATCTCGACGACTACATCCGTCGCTCTCGCGGGTGAACGGATCCTGACGGGCGCTGGCATTGAAAACACAGGCATTTCCGGCGCCCGTTAGGACATCTCCCTCACCATGTAGGTAAAGGTAAGGCACCTATATTCACGAATGTCAGACCCTGACACAGGGTCGCGTAACGAGGCACATCATGTCAGACAGAAAAGTATCACGAGCCCACAATATCTACCTCAATCCACCAACGGTACTGAGGACGTGGCTCGACGTGAAAATCGTGCTGCTGAAGATTGAAGGACTCAAAGAGCGTGACCGCGCTGACCTTGTGTCGGCACTGAACACCGTTGGCAATATGCATCGCTTGCCCGGGGAGGGGCCCAAGGACGTCGACCGCGCGCTCGCGCGGATGGAAGCTGACCCACGCTTGGTCACAAGATTCCTTGATCGCCACAAGGCAGCCAAGAAGGGACTGAAGGCCGGCAGTTGGACCAACATCGCGTATCGTGTGAAGAAGGCGATGAGACTTACCGGCGCCGGACCTCGCATCGGCATCAAGGGGCGCCCGATTGCCGATCAGCGCTACTACAAGCTGCCAGTGTTGCCGTATCAGGCCGCGCTAGGCACCTTCATGCGGTGGCGAGAGGCGGAGGCCATTCCGCTTGAAGCAACAACATCGGCTGTCGTCGAGAAGTTCGGCGACTGGTTGAACGGCGTTCCAGGAATGCGGGCTTGCCCGCGCAGTACACTGCTCGCGACCGTGAGGCATCTTAACGACGCCGCGACGGCCTTTCCCGAGTTCTGGCCGCCGCTGCGCGTCTCCGTGCCGCATCTACATGATCGCTACGTTCTCCCGTGGGAGGCGTTCGCGCCCGAGTTCAAATTGGACGCTGAGAATCGCACGGCTTACGTTATCAATCCGCCGATCACGGACGGCGTGCGCGCGATTAAGGCGCATGTCGCTAAGAAACAGAACTATGAGATGCGGCGCCTCGCTTCCGCGTTGGTGAAAGCGACCGGGCGTGACCCGAAGACGATCACGTCGATCCGCGATTTGGTCGAGTTCGATGCGTTCGTTGCGATCGTCCAGTTCTTGATAGAACGCCTGAAAAGAAGAGATCCGAAAGCGACGACCAGCGGGGGCGTCTACGTCACCTCAGAGTTTCTCTGCGGTTTGGCAGCTAACTGGGTGAAGCTCGATAAGGAGCGCGTTGAAGAATTGCGCCGCATTTCGAGGCAGCGAGATCCCAATCCGGCTGCTCGTGGCGAAGGACAGCGCAAGGTTCGGCGGACGATGACACCGAAGAACCGGGCGACGCTAGGTCATTTCCGTGATCCGGGGATGCTGGGTCGATTTCTCGACCTCCCAGCGGCGATTTTTGCGCGTGTCTTGAAGCAGCTGAAAAAGTACGGCTGTCTCAAGCGCAAGGACGCAGTTGCGCTTTCGTGGGCGTTCGCGGTTGCGCTGCTTCAGATCGCGCCAGTGCGCCCCAAGAACGGGTCGGGCATTCTGCTCGGCAAAGACGGCGGCAATCTCTTCGAGCAGGGTGCCGGCGCGTCGCGTCGGGTCTTCGTCCATTGGACGCCCGAGGAGGTCAAGAATGGCGTCGAGCTCGAGTTCGAGCTGACGGGCGAAACGCTCGAATTGTTCGACCTCTACATGAAACACGCGCGTCCGCTGCTTTGCGGCCCGTCGAACCGCTTCCTGTTCCCGGGCCGTGGCGACACGTCGAAGCAGACAAGCTGGTTCAGCACGCAAATCGCCCAGAACCTCGGAAAGGAACTCGGCGTGCCCGTGACAGGACATCAATTCCGCCATCTGATGGGATTCATCTTTCTACTGGATAATCCCGGCCAGTACGAAGCGGTCCGACAATTCCTCGGCCACACCAACATCGAGACCACCATCGCGTTCTATGCCGGCATCGAGATGCAGGATGCGGCAAAGGCACTGGACGGTACCGTCAAGAAGCGCCGTGCGGAGCTCGCCGCAAAGGCAAAGCGCTCGATCCGGTCTAGGAGCGCAACATGACGTGGAACGGAAAAGCACTGCCCAAAGAGCTGGTGTCCGCGGCCGAGACCAACAACTGGATGGCCCGCACCGGGCCCTCCGGGATCTTGTCGCACCTGGGCCCGGCGGCGAACTGGCGCGACGACACAATTGCGTTCAATTGGCGCTCTTATTTGTTGTTCCTCGGTTGGCTGGAGCATTGCAGCCTCTTTGTTGGTGCTGCGGCGGTCGACTCGCGCCTGACCACCGATCTCATCATCGGGTTTATCGAGGAGATGCGTCGGCGCGGCAACGCCGCGGCGACGATCCTGATGCGCGTGCTCGCCTTGGAGCGCGTGCTGGCGGTGCTGGCGCCGCAGATCGATCGCTCTGAATTGCGCCTGATCATCCGCAACTTGCCAGAGGGTCGCGACCCTTCCGCGAAGCGCGCGCGCCTTCAGGAGACGGCCGTCCTGGTCGACCTCGGCATCTCCCTCATGATGCATGTCGAGAAGCCGGGAACCAAATTGACGCGGCAGTTGGCCACGATGTTTCGAGATGGACTCCAGATCGCTCTGCTGGCGCTGCGTCCATTTCGGCGCGGCAACTTCACCGCGATCGAGATCGACAAGCATCTTGTCAAGCGTGGCGAGACATGGTGGCTGCTCTTCGAGCCCGACGAAACCAAAAACGGCGCTCACATCGAAGTGCCGTTCCCTGATGAACTTGTGCTGTGGCTGGAAAAGTATCTGAACGTCTACCGTCCGCTGCTGGCCGGCTCAAGATATCAAGGGCAAGCGCTCTGGGTATCGTACTGGTTCACCGCACAGGACGACACCAGCGTCTACGGCCAGATCGTAAGCAGGACGGAAGACGCCTTTGGTGTGGGCCTGAACCCTCACCTCTTCCGGCACTGTCTCGCGACATCGCTGGCGATCAACGTACCGGACATGGTGCGCATCTCGCACGTCATGCTCGCCAACGACGTCGCCACGTGCGAACGCGACTACAACATCGCGATGATGAACGTGTCCGGCAGGCGACTGGGCGGCACAGTCGACAAACTGCGTGAGCGGTTTCGGCGGTCGAGGCGGTAGCGGGCGCATGCGGGTACTGCCGGGCCAGTCGCCCGAAGGCTCGCATACCAGCGCCGATCATCGTGCGCTCCCGAACCAGCAGAGTACGCAATTCCGCCCTCGAATCGATGTAACCATATGCCATTGGGCCATCAGGCCATTGGTCGCATTGAGGGTTGAATGCGCATCACCGCCAAACGCATCGCCAGCTGGGCCGGAACGAGCGCCGCCCCGGTAGAGCTGCCGCGCCTCATTCGTCGCCTAGTGCACGCAACGACCACACTGCAATCGGCGGCGATGCCAGCCGGCGAGGCCGTCAATCTGCCGGGCTGGGATGGTACTACCGAGTCGGAAGAAGGCTCGGCTCGGGTGCCATGCGGCGTCACCTTCTGGGAATTGTCATGCGAGGAGAAAGTCTCGCGGAAGGCAACAAAGGACTTTGAAAAGCGGACAGGCCAGACTGCTGCTGATCGTCGAGCCGAGTGCACCTTCGTTTTCGTCTCAGCTCGACGCTGGCCCGGCAAGGACGCCTGGGCAGCAGAGCATGGCCGCAGTTCCGGCTGGAAGGCCGTCCGCGCGTACGACGCAGCAACCATCGAGGAGTGGCTTGAGGAAGCGCCGGGCGTGGCACTGGCTTTTGCGGAGGAGTTGGGCGATGTCGGTCCCGGTGTCGAAACACCCGGCCGCTTCTGGTCGACATGGTCCAACTCGGCAGCGCCCACCATCACGATGGAGGCATGCAAGGAAGGGCGTGCCGAGGTCGCCGATCGTATTGCGACAACCATCAAGGAACGCAGCGACGGCCGCATGACGGCTCCCATCTCTGTGAGGGCGGACACTGCCGAGGAAGCGGCCGCCTTCGCTTGCGCTGTCGTCCAATCCCTGCCCGACCTCGCCATCCAGTCGCTGGTCGTGACCACCATTGATGGCTGGCGATACGTGGAGAAGCACGAGAGCGTGAAGGTCGCTATCGCCTCTGCGCCCGAGTTGGCGGTGCGCGTGCCGAAGCGGGAAGGGTTGGTCGTGGTCATCCCTTACGGTGCGAGTGACATGGCCGCCCACTTCCGCGGAGCGTCTAGCGACACCGAAGCCACGGAGATCGTCCTCGACCGCCCCATGCGATCTGAGTTCGCCAAGGCACTGCAGAAGCTCGGAGTGGATGAGGCCGAGTCCAACCGGCTCGCAGCTCAGGTTGGACGATCTTGGTCGATCTATCGTCGTCGGTGCGCGGTAAGCCCGGCGGTGCGAGTTCCGCGATGGCTCGACTCCGAAGCCGCCTGGGTGCTGTCGACTGTATGCCTCGCTGGCGGATGGAAGTCGGACAGGCCGGGCGATCGCGATGTCATCGCTCGCATTGCTGGCGAGCCTTACACTGCCGTGGAGAAGGCGCTGATTGGTTTGTCTCGCCTCGACGACGCACCCGTTGTCCGGATCGGCACCGTATGGAAGGCCAAGGCGTCTCTTGAACTCCTTGATCTTTTCGCCGAGCGCATCACCCACGACGAGTTGGACCGCTACTTGGCGGAAACCGCTGCCATATTGAACGCCCCCGATCCGGCTCTCGAGCTGGAGCCGGAGAAGCGCGGTGCAGCAGAAATCTACGGCAAGACGCGAGCTCAGTCGGGTCTGCTGATCGAGTCCCTGGCCGACAGCCTGATCAAGTTGGTAGTGCGCGGCGAGGAGATGCCGGGGCTCGACAGTCTCAACCTGACGAGTCGGGTCGATCTGGTAGTGCGCGACCTCCTTCGTGACGCCGACACCACGCGCTGGCTGTCGTTGGCCGGCCTAATGCGACCGCTCGCTGAGGCCGCACCGAAAGAGTTCCTGACGGCTGTAGAGCGCAGCTTGGCCAGGAGTGATCAACCGATCGCAGCGCTGTTCGTCGCCAACGACGACCGCGACTATTTCGCACGTTCTTACCATGTCGATCTGCTATGGGCGCTCGAGCTGCTGGCTTGGTCGCCGAGCAGGTTCATGCGTGTCGTCCGGATACTGGCGCAGTTGTCGAAATTGACGCTCCCTGAGCGGCTCGGCAATCGACCGAGCGAGAGCCTTCTGGGGCTGTTCCGCACTTGGCTGCCGCAGACGGCGGCCCCGATCGAGCAGCGGATCGAGGCTCTGAAATGGCTGGCGACCGCCGAGCCGGAAGTTGCCTCCAAGATCGTGGACAAGTTGGTCTATCGGGGAAGCGATGTCGGAAGCCACGGCGCGCGACCTCACTGGCGCAGCGACGACGCCGGTCACGGCCGCGCTATTCCTCAAAAAGACAGGGTCGCGATGCTCATCACGGCCGCCGATCTCCAGATCGAGCTGGCTCGCGGCCATGTCGAGAGCCTGACCCGCCTGATCGAAAAGGTGGAGGCTTTCGACAAGCCGAGGATCGGCCGCATTCTCGACGCCGTGCAGGAGTTCGGCCGCAGGGCCAACGATACCGATCGGGAGAGTGTCTGGAGTAGCTTGCGCAAGCGGATCAATTGGCACCAGCAGCGGCGAGAACATCGGTCGGAAAGGTTGCCTCCTTATCATGCACGCATGGTCAAGCTCTATGTCGAAATCGCGCCGTCAGACCTTGTGGTGCGCCATCGCTGGCTGTTTCGCGACGGCTGGCCGGAGCCGCCGATCCGACGGTGGAAGGCTGATGTGGATGAACGCACAGAGGTTGTCGAAGCGGAGCGACTGAGGGCGCTGAAGCAGCTACTTGCGGCCGAAGGGCTGTACGGCGCCGAGCGGTTGGCCGCCGCGGCGCCCGGATACGGTTATGTCGGCAACGTCCTCGCTAAATCGCGGATCAAACTTTCTGCGGTGCGGTCTTGGTTGATGGACCGGATCGTCGACGCAGCCTCTGGTGACCAGATATACGATTTGATGTTCGGCCTCCTCCGCGCCCTTCCATCGCCGGACGCAATCTCACTAATGCGGGAATTGGGCGAGCAGTTGCGCGCGGTGGGGCATAGTAGTGAGCGGATCGCTGCGGTGCTGGCGTCCGGACCTGTGCAGAGGCCCACCTGGGATTTGGCAGCAGAGTTCGGTACCGAAGTCGAGACTGCCTACTGGAAGCGTTGCAACCCGAACATGTGGGTGCGCGCGGGTGAGGCCGATTTCGAGTTTGTTGTCCGCAAGCTGTGCGCCGTCAGCCGACCGTGCACGGCGCTGTTGCTCGGGCACTTCGAGATCAAGAAGATGGACAGCCAACTTCTTCTCGATGTCCTTGAACAGTTTTCGCGTGAGCCGGAGACAGATGGACCCCGTCTCAGTTCGTGGGATATTCGCGAGGCTATCGATCATCTTGAGGCCACTCCCGGCATGGATAGGCATCGTCTGGCGCGCTTGGAGTTTCGCCTGTTCAATGCGCTTGGGCATGAAGGCGGCCGCCACGCCAAATCGCTCTATGCTGAGATCACCAGCAATCCGCGCGTGTTCGCCGATTTCATCTCGATGGTTTTCAAACCACGCTCGCGGACCGAGGAGCCGGAGCTAAGTGAGCGAGAGCGTGAGTTGGCCGGGCATGCTTGGCGCATCTTGAATGATTGCGAGACGATGCCCGGAACGGCGCACGACGGTACGTTCGACCCAGCGGCGTTCAAGTCGTTCATCATCGAGGCTCGGCGACTGTGCGCCGAAGCTGACCGGCTGGGGTCATGCGACTCCGTGCTTGGGCAAATATTGTCGCACGCGCCGGCCGACGGGGATGGCGTCTGGCCGTTCGGTCCCGCCCGCGATGCGCTGGATAATCCCGATCACGAGCGGATGCGCGAAGGCTTCGAGGTGGGCACTCATAACAACCGTGGCGTTGTTACTAAAGCCTACGCAGAAGGAGGTGGGCAGGAGCGGAATCTCGCTGGCCGTTATCGGAAACATGCGTCGGCCCTGCACAATTCACATCCACTCGTCGCCGCTATGCTGGAGAGGATTGCCGAAGGATATGATCTCGACGGTAAGCGTGAGGACGATAGGGCGCGAATGATGATTGAACGCGGGTAGGCAGTCTTTGTAGCAGTGGCTTTGTAGTAGAGAACGCTGAGTTTTCAGGTAAACTACTTGCCCAACGTTCCACCTTCGGTTCGACCATGCCCGCCACCACCAAGCCCCTCCGCGCCGTCGACTACCTGCGCTACAGTACCGACCTGCAGAGCCCGACGAGCATCGAGGATCAGGCGCGCATCTGCCAGGAGCGCATGCAGCGCGAGGGGTGGCGGTACGTGCGATCCTACCAGGACCGAGCGATGTCCAGTGCGTCCCGCTGGCGCCCTGATTTCCAGCAGCTCATCGATGATGCGCGGCGCGGGCAGTTCGACGTGCTCGTAGCCGAGGCGCTGGACCGCCTGAGCCGCGACCAGGAGGATCTTGCGCATCTCTACAAGCAGCTCGCCTTCTCCGACGTGCGGATCTTTACGTTGAGCGAGGGGTGGATCAGCGAAATCAACGTTGGCATGTCTGGTACCATGGGCGCGGTGATGCTCAAGCAGCTCGCCGAGAAAACGCGGCGCGGATTGCGCGGCCGGGTCGAAGCCGGGCGCTCGGGCGGCGGCAACTCGTATGGCTACGATGTCGTCCGCAAGTACAAGGCCGATGGTGAGAGCGATCGCGGCCTGCGCACGATCAACGCGCAACAGGCAGCGGTGATCGTTGAGATCATGTCCGACTTCGCCGCCGGGAAGTCGCCGCGCGCGATCGCAAAGGCGCTCAATGCCTGTGGCGTGGCAGGTCCGTCTGGCGGCACGTGGTGCCCGGCGGCGATCAACGGCAACGCGGAGCGCGGCACAGGCATCCTCAACAATGAGATGTACATCGGCCGCCTCATCTGGAACCGGCTGCGCTACATGCGAAACCCTTCTACAGGGAAGCGTCAGTCGCGGCTCAATCCGCCAGAGGACTGGATCATCAAGGACGTGCCTGAGCTGCGGATCGTCACGCAGGAACTGTGGGACGGTGTGAAGGCACGACAGGCGGCGACGGCCAAGAACACGCGACCCGACAAGGCGAAAGGCGATGGCAACGGCCGTCCGATGTTCTGGGAGCAGCAGCGGCCGCGGTACCTGTTGTCCGGCCTGATGAAGTGTGGCTGCTGTGGCGCAAACTTCACGAAGTATGGCGCGAGCCGCTTCGCTTGCGCCGGCTCGCGTGATCGCGGCACATGCTCGAACAAGCTGACAATCCGCGGCGACGTGCTCGAGGCGGCGATCCTGGCCGGTCTGCAGACCCGCCTGATGGAGCCGGCGCGGTTCGAGAAGTTCGCGGCCGACTTCGTCGCCGAGACGAACCGGCAGCGCATGTCGGCATCAGCCGCTAAGGCCGGCAAAGAGGCGGCGCTGGCCAAGCTCGAGCGCCAGATCAAGCGGCTCGTCGACGCGATCGCCGACGGGGCCGATGCGATGCCCCTCAACGGCAAGCTCAAGGAGTCGGATGCCGAGCGCGCGCGCCTGGCCGCCGAACTGGAGGCGGCGCCTGACGAGAAGCCGCTCATCCACCCCGCTATGGCCATTGCCTATCGCGAGCGTGTCGCCGCCTTGGCCCAGGCACTCTACGACGAGGAGTTTGGTAGGGAAGCCTTCGAACGGCTTCGCGCGATGGTCGAGGTAGTCGTGTTGACGCCGATGGACGGCCATCTGGCCATCGAGCTTCGTGGTGAGCTTGCGGGCATTCTGCGCGTTGCCGAGAATGATGAGCAACTTACTGATCTTGCTCAGAAAAACTCGCTGCAAATCAAGGTGGTTGCGGGGGCTGGATTAAGCTTTTGCAGTCCTGGCCTCGAATGCGGTTTCTGGCATGACCAGGTTTGGGGGATTGGTTGAGCCGAGGGGCGCTGGACCAAACCTAGTCGCAGTCATTTCAATCTCTTAGATCGGCTGCGTCACTGAATGTGGCACACCTCTGTGGCGCAATCTCCAAGCTTGCCGCAGGTCCTGCGTGGCACGTGTAGGCCGGAAACTCAATGTCCGACGGGATGGCTCGGCTTCCGGTGCCTGGAATATCCCGCGCCTGTTGAACAGTCAGGCTCATTCGCTCGCAACGAGCATCGCTCTGAGGTATCACCGACCAAGGATCATGGTTCAATGGGGGCGCCGCCGCGGGGATGGCGAACGAAGCCGATACGTGCCGGAAGCTGGTCACTCCCAAACTGCAGGCGGCAGGGTGGGATGCGGACCCTCATGTGCTCGGTGAACAGCGCTACATCACGGATGGGCGGATCATCCCCGTAGGCCTGCGCTACAAACGCAAAGCGCCGAAGAAGGTCGACTATTTGCTGGGGTACCGGCGGGATACGCCGCTTGCCGTGGTCGAGGCCAAAGCGAGCGACCGGCCGGCGGCCGAAGGGCTGCAGCAGGCCAAAGACTATGCGGCCATGCTGGGCCTCAAATTCGCATACGCGACCAACGGGCTCGAGATCATCGAGTTCGACTTCACGACCGGGGTCGAGCGTAGCATCACCGACTACCCGCAGCCGGAAACGTTGTGGCGCCGCTACTGCGGGGCGGTTGGCATCGACACCCCGGAGACGCAAGAGCGCCTGCTTTCGCCTTACAATCTCACACTGGGCAAGCCGCCGCGCTACTACCAGACGATCGCAATCAATCGGACGGTCGAAGAGATCCTCAAGGGCCGGGATCGGTTGCTGCTGACGATGGCGACGGGCACCGGCAAGACCACGACGGCCTTCCAGATCTGCTGGAAGCTCTGGTCGTCGCGCTGGAATCGTAAAAGCGAGCATCGCCGGCCGAAGATTCTGTTTCTCGCTGATCGCAACTTCCTGGTGGACGGCCCGCGAACGAAGGACTTCGCGCCCCTCAAGGACGCCATTCACAAGATCGGAGAGGGCGAGGTCTCACTCGGCCGCGAGATGTATTTCGGCATCTATCAGGCGCTTGCCGAGGACGAGCGCCGTGAGGGGCTGTTTCGGCAATTCCCGCCGGACTTCTTCGATCTCGTCATCATCGACGAGTGTCATCGCGGCAGCGCGCGCTTGGACAGCGCATGGCGCGCGATCCTCGATTATTTCGCGCCGGCCGTGAAGCTGGGCCTCACGGCCACGCCACGTTCGGATGAGAGCGCCGACACCTACGGCTACTTCGGCGAGCCGATTTACACCTATAGCCTGCGGCAGGGGATCGAGGACGGGTTCCTCGCACCTTATCGCGTCCATCGTGTGGTGTCGGAGTGGGATGCGGCGGGATGGCGTCCGACCAAGGATTTGCTCGACCGCTACGGGCGTCCGGTCCCCGACGAGGAATATCAGACGAAAGACTTCGAAAAGACCGTCGCGCTTCGTGCCCGCACGCAGGCGATTGCCAAGCACCTCCACGAGTTCATGGCCAAGACCGATCCGCTGGCCAAGACGATCGTGTTCTGCGTCGACCAAGAGCACGCGCTCGATATGGCCCGTGAGCTCGGCAATCTCAATGCCGAGGCGCGCCGTAGCCGGCCGAACTTCGTGTGCCGGGTGACGGCGGATGAGGGCGAGCGCGGGCAAGCGCATCGCGAGAAGTTCGAGGACGTGGAGCTGCGTGACGATTCACCCGTCATCCTGACGACATCGCAGCTGCTGACGACGGGCCTCGATGCGCCAACGGTCAAGAACGTCGTGCTGGCCCGCGTCGTCGGGTCGATGAGCGAGTTCAAGCAGATCATCGGACGAGGCACCCGTGTGCGGGCGGAGTATGACAAGCTCTGGTTCAACATCATCGATTACACCGGCACGGCGACCGCCAAGTTCGCGGACCCCGAGTTCGACGGCGATCCGGTGCGCGAAGATGTGACGGATATCGGCGATCCCGTCGCCCAGCCGGAGCCGCCGGAACCGCAGGATAGCTGCGACATCCCCGAGGATGATGGTGAAGGCGGCGGCGTCATCGAGCCCGATGCACCGGATGTGCCGCGCAAGCTCTATGTGGATGGCGGGGAGGTTCGCATCATCCATCACCAAGTCCAGGAGATCGATCCAGCCGGACACGTTCTACGAACGACGCGCTATGAGGACTATGCCGGCGATCGCGTGCGGGTGTTGTGCCCGACCGTGTTCGACCTGATGTCGAAATGGGCCGATCCGGCGCAGCGCTCTGAGATCATCCAGCGCCTCAAGGATGAGGGCGTCGAAATCGACGCTGTGATGGAAGCGACGCGGCAGCCCGAGGCTGATCCATTCGACCTGTTGTGCCATCTCGCCTTCAACGCGCCGCTGCGGACGCGGCGGGAGCGTGCCCGAATGCTGCGCTCCCGGCGCAAGGACTTCTTCGAGCAGCACGGACCGAAGGCGCGTCAAATTTTGTCGGACCTTTTGGACAAGTACGCCGATCACGGTGACGCACAGTTCGAGATCCCGGAGATCTTCGACGTCTCGCCGCTCGCCGAGCACGGCACTTTCGATGAAATCGCCCACGCATTCGGCGGGCCGGAGAAGCTGGGTAGGGCCGTGCGCGATCTGCAGAGCCTGCTCTATCAGGAGACCGCCTGACGCATGGCACGCAAGCCCAAAGCAAACGGAGCCGCACCGACGACGTCGCAGTCGCTCGGCAGCCTGCTCAAATCTGCGCGCGATATCATGCGCAAGGACAAGGGGCTGAACGGCGACCTCGACCGGCTGCCAATGCTGACTTGGATCATGTTCCTGAAGTTCCTCGACGACCTCGAGGCGCAGCGCGAAGGCGTAGCGAAGGCGAAAGGCGAGCGCTTTCGGGCGGCGATCGAGGCGCCGTATCGCTGGCGGGACTGGGCGGCGAAGCGCGACGGCATCACGGGCGACGAGCTTCTGGCCTTCATCAATCAGGATAGCGCGGTGGCGCGGCCGGACGGCACCAAGGGGGCTGGCTTGTTCGCATATCTGCGCGCACTGACCGCCACGAATGGCGACAAGCGGCGCGACGTGATCGCCACGGTCTTCAAGGGCGTGCAGAACCGCATGATCAACGGCTATCTGCTGCGCGACCTGCTGAATAAGGTGGACGGTATCCACTTCACGGCCAGCGACGAGCTACACACGCTGGGCTCGCTCTATGAATCCATGCTCCGCGAGATGCGCGATGCGGCTGGCGATTCCGGTGAGTTCTACACACCTCGCGCTGTCGTTCGTTTCATGGTGAAGGTGACGGACCCACGCCTTGGGGAGACGGCCCTCGATCCGGCGACGGGTACGGGTGGCTTTCTGGTGGAAGCCTTCGAGCATCTACGTGGGCAGGTGAAGACCGTTGCCGATCGACGCAAGTTGCAGTCGGGTTCATTGCTCGGTTGTGAGCCGAAGCCTCTGCCGTTCTTGCTTGGACAGATGAACCTCCTGCTGCACGGTCTCGATGCGCCGGAGATCGATCCGGGCAATGCTCTGCGCTTCAAACTGTCGGAGATCGGCGAGCGCGAGAGGGTTGACGTCATTCTGACCAACCCGCCATTCGGCGGCGAGGAAGAGAAAGGCATCCAGGGCAACTTTCCGCCCGATCGCCAGGCCTCGGAGACGGCGCTGCTGTTCCTGCAGCTCATCATGCGCAAGCTGAAGCGAACACCGAGCCTCAAGGGGCAGCATGCCCGCGCGGCCGTCGTCGTGCCGAACGGCACGCTGTTCGGCGATGGCGTGTGCGCCCGCATCAAGGAGGACCTGCTCAAGGAGTTTAATCTCCACACCATCGTGCGTCTGCCGAACGGCGTCTTCGCGCCTTACACATCGATCCCGACCAACATCCTGTTCTTCGACAGGTCAGGACCGACGGAAAGCGTCTGGTACTACGAGCAGCCGCTGCCCGAAGGACGACGTGGGTACACGAAAACTCAGCCGATGCAGATCGACGAATTGCAGCCATGCCTGGACTGGTGGGGCGCGCGTGACGAGAACGAGCGCGCATGGAAGGTTTCGGTCGGTGACCTTCTGGCAGCTGGATGCAATCTCGACCGCAAGAACCCGCGCGCGAAGGTCGACATTGAACACCTGCCGCCAGAACAGCTGGTTGACAGCATCATCGCCAAGGAATCCCGCATCGGCGAGCTGATGGCTGAGATCAAGGTCGCGCTGCAGGAGCGCGCGTGATGGGGGCGGGGTGGGCGATGGTGCCGCTCGGCGAGGTCATGCGCACGGCGGTCGATCCGCACAAAGTCGATGCTTCCCGCAGTTATCCGAACCTTGGCATCTACGGCTTCGGACGCGGCGTCTTCTCCAAGCCCGCGATCGAAGGCACGAACACGAGCGCCTCGACTCTCTATCGCGTCCGGGCCGGCCAATTCATCTACAGCCGGTTGTTCGCGTTCGAGGGTGCCTACAGCATCGTGCCGCCCGAGTGCGATGGCTACTTCGTCTCCAACGAGTTCCCGACGTTCGACTGTGATCCACGGCGACTGGACTCCCGCTTCCTGTCGTGGCTGTTCAAGCGCCCGTCGCTATGGCGCGCTATTGCCGAGCGCAGCACCGGCATGGGCGACCGCCGCCAGCGCATCCACCCCGAGCAGGTTCTGGCGGAGGAGGTCCCACTCCCCGCCCTCGACGAGCAGCGCCGCATCGTCGCCCGCATTGATTCCCTCGCCGCTAAGATCGCCGAGGCGCGCGGGCTGCGGGAGGACGCTGCAAGCCAAACGACCAAGCTGCTTGTCGCTATGGCTCACCGAGGCGACATGACCCGAAGTGCCAAGCTGCGTGACGGTTGGCGACCGGTTCGGCTTGGCGACGTCGTGGAGGAGTTCAGTGATCCTCACGTGGTCACGACCGATCGGAGCTATCCCAACTTCGGCATCTTCAGTTTCGCACGCGGCCTCTTCCCCAAGGCACCCATCAGCGGTCTGGAGACCTCGGCCACTCGGCTATACCGCGCTCGGACCGGTCTCTTCATCTACAGCCGCTTGTTTGCTTTCGAGGGTTCTTACGGCATCGTCGGCGATGAGTTCGATGGCTGCTTCGTCTCGAATGAGTACCCGATGTTCGCCTGCAAGCCGTCGGATGTGTTACCCGACTTTCTTGCGGCCTACTTCCAGTCGCCAGAGGTGTGGCGCGCCATCGCCGAAGGCAGCTCCGGTCTTGGTGATCGCCGCCAACGCGTGCAGCCCGCCCAGGTTCTGCGCCACGAGTTCATGCTCCCCCCGATGGAATGGCAGCGCAAAATCGCGCAGGTTCGAAAATCGGTAGCAGCGCACGCAGCTGCGCATTCCGAGGTCGTGCCCGAACTCGATGCGCTCTTGCCCGCCATCCTCGACCGAGCGTTCAAGGGGGGGCTTTGAGCACTGTGCCGAATCAATGCTGCGAGTTAGATGTGGTCGCACTGAATGAGTTTTGATTGCAGGGTAGGGAAGCTCGCCCTTGATGGAACTGTCTTTCGTTACCGAAGAGCTGAGGGCGATATGCGAAAGTCGTCGCAAGGCAGTCAAGCGTCTCGGACACGACGGGTCCAGCGCTTTGGAGATGGTTTTGGCGGATATCGAAGCCTGTCAATCTCTCGAGGAGATTGAGTCCATCTATGGCGACCTGCCGACGGTCACAGGAACGGAAAGCTGGATGCTGTCGTTGGATGGCGCGATATCAGTTCGCTTCACATCCGGCCACGTAAAGACGCCCAGGCGAAAGACCGGTGACGTCGACCGAAGCAAAGTTACGCGCCTGAGGATCGAAGAGATTGAGGTTCTGTCATGACATCTGAATTTGCTCCGACGTGGTTCTCGCCGCCCGGTTCAACTCTTTCGATGATGATGGCACGCCAGGGCATCAGTGCCCGCGAACTGGCAACGACGCTGAAGGAAGATACGTCATTCGTTTTGCGCCTGCTCGCAGGTACAGAGCGGATCGAGAACCAAGTTGCTAAGCTCTTGGCGAAGAACGTCGGAGCTACACCGGAATTCTGGACTTCGCGTCAGGCCAAATACGACGCCGCATTGGATAGGACAGCGAGCAAGATCGCATCGGACGCGGCGACGACTTGGCTCCGTTCGCTTCCACTCAAAGACATGCGTGCAGGCGGATGGATTCAACCCGCGACGCGCGAGCATTCGCTTTCAGCCGCGCTTGCGTACTTCGGCGTCACTAGCCCTGAAGAGTGGCGCGAAAGGTACGCTGAGCACGCGACCATGTACTCTTACCGCACGTCTCAGTCGTTTGAATCGAAACTCGGTGCGCTAGCTGCTTGGTTGCGCCAGGGAGAACTTCAAGCCGCTGGGATAAAGTGCGCAAAATGGAACCCAGAGACGTTTCGTTCAGCGCTAGTGGAGATTAGAAGGCTGACCCGACTAAAGAGCCCGTTGATGTTCATGGCCAGGTTGCGGGATCACTGTGCGTCTTCCGGGGTGGCGGTCGTGTTCATCAAGGCGCCCGCAGGCTGCCGCGCCAGCGGTGCAACTCGCTTCATCAGTCGTGACAAGGCGATGCTCATTCTGAGCTTCAGGCACCTCTCTGATGATCATTTCTGGTTTTCATTCTTCCACGAGGCGGGGCATCTGCTTCTGCATGGTTACGACTCGACGTTTGTCGACGGCGATGCTGCGGAAACCACAGAGAAAGAGAAGGAAGCAAATCACTTCGCTGCCGGGACGTTGATCCCGCTTCCGGAGCGAGGGCACCTTGAACGGTTGCGCGCGGACGTGAATAGCGTTGTCCGCTTCGCCGTATCGATCGGAATTTCACCTGGTATTGTGGTGGGGCAAATGCAGCATGGGGGGCTGTTGGGACCAAACCAACTGAATGGATTGAAGCGTCGCTACACATGGGACGAAGTGCAGAAGGCTGTCGATCAGCTCAGCCTTTGAAATGCACAAAGACATCGGGGCTTTTCTGCCAGTTGCAGAGAGAGTCCTCCATAGCCTGCATACCGATGTTGAGATCGGCGTTGAGCTCAATCGTCCAGACATCGAGGTCTCTCACCGATAGCAGGGCCTTGCGATCATTGCCGAACAGGAGACGCGCTCCAGCGACGGGGCCCGTAGCACCCTTGAGGTAAGCTGACCCTGGCGTAATGGGCGCAAGGTCCAATCGACCCACGAGGGCCAGAAAGTCGAACTTTCCAAGCCGCCCGAACTGCCGGACATTCATGTCCCGATAGAAGGCATCAAATATCGAGTTGGGATCGTTCCCGCCTGCCTGCACCAGCCGCGCGACAGTCTGCCGATGTGCGCCCCCTGGTCCGATCCACTCCAAATAGCTTTGGAAAACCTTATCGGTTCCCTCATCGGAATCAGTTCTAAGCGAAGCGTATTTGCGATGGTTTCCAAAGGCGCCCCCAATGCGGTCCTGGTGATTTGTCAGCCAAACAACGAATGCTTGCGGATCGTTGCTGTAAACGGGCCACGTCCAAGTTCTACACCCAAGCCCTGAGTAAACGTCACGCAGGCGACGCCAACCGTGACGGCCGTGTTTCCCGAAGTGGACGGACAGAAACGTGATCCAAAACGCTTCATCCAAATCGCCATTTCGATGATGCAGGATGGCCGCTCGCTCTGGGTCGAATAGATCGTTGTTGGGATCAACGCGATCGGCACTCAGAGGACGGCGCCTGAGCAACGCTGTGTACTCAAGCCTTCGCAAACTTGCGACCATCTGCCAAGCAAGCGTGTCGCGGCGAGCGCGCGTAGCTATGCCCGGCAGGGCGCGATGCCGTCGCGCATGTAGCTGAAGCGCGGCTGAGAGGCGGTCCGCCACGTGCTGTCGATTAGGCCACACAGATTGTTATCCTCAAAATGGCAAGCGGGGTTGACGTGGTAGGGACGGTGAGCGTGGCTTCATTTGAGTTCGTCTATCGACGTAGGTGCCATAGCCTTTGAAACTAAGTGACGCTTTCAGCCTTCGGATCTTAGCGGCGTCGCCTGTTGCTTCGAAGATCTGCAGCAGCTTGACGAGATCGAGCCAGTAAGCATCCAAGCCGCGAACCTCTTTTGACAGGGCTCGCCCCGCACGGATATCAGCTTCTGCTTCGAGGAGACGACCAATGGCTATCCAGGGGTCGCCCAATGGCATGGCCGGCATGGGCACGGTCTGTTGAATGCCCTCGGATAGAAACTGCTCGGCGGCAGAGCGGTGCACATCATAAAGGTGCAGGCTCCCAACGAATTGCTTGTATTCGCCAACTTCCGCCCCCACTGATCTGGCGACGATCTCCTGTATCATCGTGAAGCAAAAGATATCGTGCGGCAGGCCCAGATATGCGTCTTGGGATCGCATCGTGACCATTAGATCCAGCTTTCCCCGGCGCAGAGCAAACTGCATCGCCAAGGTGCATGGAACCTCCGTATGCCGCCGCGCCGTGTCGGATGCTTCGAAAATCTGAAGAACCGCACGACGGCTATCGGGCTTCTGCTTGAGATTTTCGATTAACGTGCGAACTTGGTCATGACTTGGATGGCTGAACAGTCGACGACCATACCCGCCATGCACAGTTTCGCCGTCTTCGGACTCGTCTTTATAGCGATCGATGTAGTACTCAATGAACTCCAGCCGATTGTCGCGCGAAAGATACCAAAGCAGCTCTCCCAACGAGCTGAATGGTCGCCCTCTTGTTTCAGTGCGGCTCAACCGTGCTCTCGGATCTTTTAGCTCCAGAAGCATGCCGCGGCGCTCGTAAGCAATGCCCAGCTCCTTGGACCTCGATGACTGGGTCTCATCAGCACCCACCAGCAGCCGTGGCAGAAGCTTTCGGCACAAGTCGTCAAGAGTAGCGGCGACGAGGCGCATGGCAAGCATCCTGCGGCAGCATTCGAGATACCACGAAGACACAGCTGGCAGCAGCGAATCACTGCGGTAGCTGTGCTTGATTGTGGGGTACGACGGCGGCGTCGCCAAGTGACCACAGTCACGCAGAACTCTGCTGCATCGGCGATGATCGGCGCTTGGGCTTGTGTTGGATTAGGGAAGCGCCGTTTGCATGTCGTGTGCAGGGTCGGCAAACGGGCGGCAGGTGCGCCGATGTGCACTAGGCAGATTTCAGTCGTATAACGTATTTTATGCTGAATTGATGTTATATTTCATATAGTTGCCTATGGTTATAAAGCCGCATTATGTTAAGCGATGATGTTTCGCAGGCTACGCGGCCTTGGCCATAAAATCAGTTTATAAATACACAATCACCATATACATTGCGAATATCACTTAATATTTTAAACGAGCCTGCCATGAAATCATCGGAAGAAATAATAGACAAACTGCAAGATCTTACTCTGGCAGCCGCCATGCGACGCTTATCGGTTCTGATCTTGTGCCTGATAAGCCTATTCGTAGGTCTCAGTGTAGGTTTGCTGGTCGGCATTCCTGTCGGTCGGGGCTATTTCTGATCCCGAGCCTGGGCGTCCACCTATTTCTCACTCATTTTTGTAATAATTATCGTGATTCGACCTTTTGTACTTAACCACAATACGTTTCTCCGTCCTGACAGCGCTCATGCCTCTGAGGCCGATCTCGATAAGCTTCTGCGGGACATCGGAGGGAACTCCGGAAACAGCTACATCACTTATGCGCTGGCACGGCAAACACCACTAGATCGCCTCGATGGCGTGGCCAATGTGTTCGCCGACGGTGCCATCGATAGTATCAACGTCGCTGCCGTCAACTCCAAGTACACACATGTCTATCTGGTGCTGCAGGATCATCTGCGACTGAGCACTGGTGGATTGCCGTGGGAGGCTCTGGCGCAGTTGATCGCCAAGTTTCGAATTCCGGTCGTTGTATTCAGTCTCGGCGCGAATAGCTTCGGGGAAACGCCCCGGGAGCTCGCAGCAGCATTGCCGGCTGAAATGGTCGCTGCGTTTCGCGAGATTTCCGATCACTCGATGTCGTTGGGCATTCGGGGCGCTTTCACCGCAGAGGTTCTCGATCATCTCGGCATCTCGAACTACGCGGTTGTCGGTTGCCCAGCTTGGTTCGAAGCTGGACCGGGTCGAGTCGTGCCGTACCCAGAATTCGACGCAACCAAGCCGATCGCCGCTACGGGCCTTTTCTCACATGCGCAGACAGATCAGATACACTTTCTGCTTCAAGACGAGACGCTCTTTTTACGTAGCATGTTCCACGGCACGTGTCCTGCGCCGGATGCTGCAGCCGGCCTGATCCACGGCTATCCACACTACGGGCCTTGCGCGGTCTCTGCATTTTATGCCGGACGCATGCATTTCTACGCCGACATGGGTGCTTGGAAGAAGGCTCTGTCAAAGGGTTTCTCTTTCGCCGCGGGGACCCGCGTGCATGGAGCCTTCGCCGCCATGAACGCTGGCTTGCCGGCCTTGTGTACCTCGGGTGATGCGCGTTCGAGGGAGATGTGCGAGCTGTTCAAGCTGCCGCACCAGCCAGGAATTTGTGCTGCGGATCTGCCTCTCGAACGGCTCTATGAGTTGGCCGATCCAACCGCTGCCAACTCGGCTTATCCGCAAGCCTATGACAATTTCATATCGTGGATGCAGAGTCTTGGCATCCATTCGGTCCAGGGACTTCATGCAGACCCTAAGTGGCCGATCGGCCGAATCGAGCCGCGACCCAAGCTGGAACAAGACCAACTGATGATGTCGGCATTGACTCTCGCGGGCAAGACCGAAGATGAGCAAGAGTCAAACGTAGTGAGCGAGGTATCACTAAGCGGCAATGAGCGGACGACACCACTGCTGTCAATCTGCATTCCAACATATAATCGAGCTGGACATCTGGAGAAGCTCTTGCGCTTCCTGTCCGCCAATATTCTTTCGAACACGCGCTATTCGATTGAATTGATCGCCGTCAATAATGCATCGACAGACAACACTCGAGAGATGCTCGATGGTCTGCATGACGATCGCATTCGCATCGTGCACCGGGAGGCGCATCTTCCGACGGCCGAGGAGAACATCTTCCACAGCGTCGGGCTCTGCAACGGCGAGTTTGTCTGGTTCCTCGGCGATGATGATGTGCCGGTTCTGGAGAATTTCGACGACCACTATGCGCTGATCGAGGCCGGCACGCATGACTTCTACCTCTTTAATCCCGCGATAGCAGACAGTCGCGGCACCATTGCCGTGCTGCAGAATGTGAAGATGAACCGCGCATTATTGGAGTTGCCGATCGCCGACTTGATCGGGATGATCGGTTGCTTTTTCACGCTTGCGGGCATTTCGAATGGCATCATCCGGCGGAGCCTTGTGACGACCGAACGTGGTCTCCACTTCATGGGCGTGTCCCAGATCTACAGCATGGTTGCCTGGATGATCGACGCAGTGAAGACGGCCCGGTCCGTGTTCGTGAATGCCCCGCTCGTCTACTATCGCGAAAACGACTACAGCGATGGCCATTGGCAGCGTGTAGCTGCTCGACTTGGGGTTGGCGATCAATATTTCTGGTCGACGGGCGTCTTGGCTCTGCTTCGCGAACTCATTGCTCAGGGTGCGCTAATGCCTGCAGATGTAGGGCGGATCAAGGAGGTCAACAGGGAAGGCCAGCGGCACAACTTGATCGACGACATGATGTTCAAATTCTACTTGCAGCTCAAGACGGCGCGATCGGATGCTTCATCACGCCAGCAGATTTCGATCGAGGAAATGACAGACGTGGCCCGCTTCTTCGCCGAGGTCGAGCCGACGACATTCGATCTCGTTGAATGCTTGAAAAGAATGGCCCTGGCAAACGGGGATTTCGAGGACTTGGAACAGCAGTTCTTGCAGCGCTTCGGTGAGCGTCAAGCCGCCGGGGTCTGGGTGCGTGCGGTGCAACGGATCTACAAGGGCTATGAGGTCATCAAGACTCCTGTGCAATTCACGGCGATCCGGTTGGGGTATGGGTCCCGCGATCGCATCATGATGACGGTCGATCCTCTGTCATGCCCTCCTCACGTGCTTGCTGCGCCAACCTGGCCCGAACTGGCGGCGCAACTCGATCTCCAGCCGTATTTTGTCGAACCTCCTTGTGAGCCGCCGCCGATCGTCACGCCGGTTCATGTTCATGTGCCGCCATTGGGTGACGAGCACGGCCGCCAAGCTGCCATGCTGAGTGAGGCACTTGGACGCCTTAATTCAGTTTACAACTCGAGCTCCTGGCAGCTCACCTATCCGTTGCGAGCGGTGCGGGTATTGCTCAGTAGGATCGTCAGGACGATCTTTGGTCGTTCGTAGGACTGACTAACGGAGAGGCATCACCGCAAGCTGATCGCCCCGATGAGAACGCCCATAAAATCCCGCCGTGGATCGGTCGTGACGGTCGATTTGAGCGGCATGGCCAGCACTGGCCTGCCGTGACGGCTGATCGGGGTGGCATCGATGTCGCGATTGAGGAAAAGGTGGCAGACGTGGGGCTCGGCCGGCGGGAAGCAGGCGTACCAGACCGAGATATTGAAGAAGGTTTCGAAGTTCCGGAAGGTGCGGTGCTCGTAGGCGTCGATCAGGATGTGGTCGTCGTAGATCGACTTCGCCTTCACGTCGAAGGCGAGCGTGCCGATGGTCGGCAGCCCGACCAGAAAATCCGGCCGCTTGATCTCGCCACGCAATCCCTTCGGCACGGTGAGCGGCGACTGCTCGACATACATGTGAGGGAGCACGCAGCGATCGAGCCATACCCGAAACCGTTCCTCGGCCGCATGTCCCTGCTCCTTGCGTGCTTGTCGCGATAGCCGCGTCATGCGGTCATCCGCTCTCGGGCGACGTGCCTCGCGGCCGTTTGCGGGATCGGACCGGCGCCATCGGTTTTGGAGACCGGGACTTCGACCGGCTCTGGCGCTTGGCGACCTCGCCCTGTGCCTCGGCCCATGAGAAGAGATCACCCTGCGCTTTCGTCGTGACGGCCTTGCTCCAACCCTTGCCCTTGGCTTCCGCATCGAGCCAGGCGGTGACAAAGGTGACGGGGCCGCCGGCATTCATCAGCACAAGTGGCGCCATGAAGTGCGAGCGGTATCCCGTCTCGGTGATCGGCAGCGGTGCCTTCTTCGGCATCATGCTCTCGATTTCGAGGTGATCGTTGCCGCTCGACAGATAATCACGCGCATGCGTGATGCGGACGGCGATGGTGGCGCCACTCGCCGGATCGCGCCACTGGATCTCATAGCGTGTCTTGCGCGGGGCGTTGCCGCCGAGCGGCTGGCGTTCAGATGATGCTTCTCCAGGCTTTCGCGCGATCTCGTCGGCGATGCGCTTTTTTGCTTCGGTCAGGTTCCGGGCACGCACGGTGATCTGGTCGTGACTGTCCTCGGACGTGGCGATGAACACGTCGGGCCCGGCGCCCCAGTAGGCGCCGTCGCTGTCATAGCCCTGCGCGTCGACGCGAATGCGCTGGATGTCGTGTTTCAGCGCGTTCATGAAGCGTCCCCCGGCTTTGGACCAGGTGCCGCGCGGGAGCTGCCATGTAGACGTGCATCGGTATCCGGATCACGCCGGGGCGTTTCGCTTGGCCACTCCTGCGGGATTGGATGGGCCGCGGCAAAAGCCGCGACGCGGGCGGCGATGGTGGCGGCCGGCAGGCGGATGTCATCGGTGAGCTTGAAGTAGCGGTAGCCGAGACGGGCATAGATATCGGTGAGATTGCCCCACAATCGCTCGGAGATGCGGAAGCTCTCGACACCGTTCCGGCTCGTCCAGCCGACTGGCGGCAACACATTGAGTGCGTCGGTAAATTCCGCTTCGGTGACCTCGCTAACGTCGCGCTTGTAGCGCGCGGCGCCTGCAGCATCGGCCAGTTTCCAGGCCTCCTCGAACGCCATGCGCTGAGCCAGCGGATAGCGCTCGCGGACCTGTATTTCGTTCTCGGAACAATGCAGTGTCAGCCCATCGTCGGGATGAATGAGATCGAGCACCGTCGTTTCGCCGGGCACGTACCAGCATTCGGTGAAGGCGGTGTAGGGGAGCCTGCGGCGCGAAGATTGTTCGTTCGTCATGCGCGCGGTCCCTTCTGACGAGAGGCAGGTGCCGAACGCGGCACCTCGTCCGGTCGCCCCGGCAGTTCGCGCGTCGCGATAGGAGCGGTGTGATCGGGCGCGGCGGCATCACGAGGTGACGGATCGGTCCCGGGTTGCAGGCCGATCAGGTAGTCGACGGCGCGGGTGGCGAAGGACGCGGCGGAGAAGATCGCCTTGTCGTCGTCTTTCAGGACCTGGAGCCACGAAGCGCAGTACTGCGCATGATCGATGCGCGGCGTGTTGGTGACCTCGAGGTGGGCGCACAGGAACGCCGCACCCAGCTCGGCGACCAATTCTTCGAAGGCGTAGGACTTGTCGGCGAAGCGCTCACCGAACTGGCGGTTCAATCTGTGATCGGCACCGCTGCCGTGAATTTCTTCGTGGAGCAGGGTCGAGTAGTAGGCTTCCGTCGGTGTCGATGATGCAGTCCCAGTGAACAGCGCGCGCGGCGGCATCTGGATGAAGTCGCCATCACCGCGGGAATCCCGGTGCCGATAGAAGGCGCGCTGGCCACCTTCACGGACCTCAATGCCGACGGCGGCGACGAAGGCATCGACGCGTTCGAGGCGCTGCGTGAGATCGGTGCGCGGAACGGCAGGCGGCAGCACTTTGGCGCGGAGCTCGTCGGGGGCGTCGACCTGATCGATGTTGAACACCCAGGCGGGCTTAGCGAAAAGACGCTTCGGGTCCTCGTCAGAGTCCTCACTCGACGGCGGTGCCGCTTCCTTCTGGGATTTGGGAACCCACTCGCCATACTTGACGATGAGGGAGCCTTTCTCGCCCTTGCGCACCTGGGCGCCGAGCTCCTCGTATTGCCGGTAGGTGGCCCAGACCTGATGCTCGAACTTCTTGGCGTCGGCATCGATCCACAGCGAGAGGATGTTGGAGCCGCGGTAGGGCTTGTCGGTCAGTGCGTTCTTCGGCAGCGTGAACGCGACGCCCGGACGATGCCAGGGCATCTCGAAGGTACCGGCACCGGCGGCGATGGCGGCGGCGATCTTCTCTGTGATGGCCTGATGAACATCCAATCTCGGCGAGCGTGGAGAGGTGTCGTCGAGGGCCTGGTAGGTTCGGGGTTTGCGGGGTTTGTGTTTCGGCATGCTGGCTCCTTTCGCTGCTGGGGTTCACCCGGTGAGGGGCCCCGGCAGCGAAAGGAGACGCCTGGTCATGTTCCCGAGGTCTTCGGATGCGGGACTTGCATCCGTGCCTCGCCAGACGTTCCTTCCTCCCAAAAACTTGGAGAGCAGGCTCAGGCGTCGGCGGACGGAGCCTTGTCGCGGCCCTTGCGATTGCGTGAGGCGGCGTTGGCCCGTGCGGCTGCGGCATCGGGCGCTGCGGGTGGCTGTGCCGCGCGTTCGGCTTCGAGGGTTGCTGCGGATTTCCAGGTGAGCAAGCTGCCGCCGAAGCGCAGTCCGGATTTGCCGGCGAGATCGCGTGCGAACACGGTGTAGCGGCCCTTGGCGTTCCAGAACGAGCCGATGTCAGTGTAGCCTTTGCCGGGGCGGTTCCTGAGCGTGATGTAGAGCGGGATGTCGCGGGCCTGCGCATCGAACAGCTCGGCGGGGCGTGTGCCGGTCTTCTTGAATTCGGCCTGCAGGATGGCGTCCTTGGCGGCGAGATCGCGATCACGTGCGGTCGCATAGCCGCCCCAGATGGTGGACACTTCACCATTGCGCGGATCGGTGACCTCGCGTGGCTCGAGCTTACGAATGTCGTAGATGTCGCCGTCTGGCGTGGTGAACCAGCCGGCGTGTGTGCCGGCATTGATGAAGAAGCCGGCCTGCTCGGGTTGGGTCGCGTCGGTCTGCGGTTGGGCGGTCGCGTTGGGCGTGGTCATGATGATGATCTCCTCTTGAATGGGTGGGTTCCGTTTCGAGCTCGAGGCTAGGGAGGATGGCGCGTGCGGATAAGCCGGCGCGTGGGCACGAACTCGAATTGCGTGGCTGTTCTGGCGGGTTGGACTGGCCATTTTGGCGGGGACGCGCATACCGCTTCAGTTCGGCGGGCCGCCGGCGAAGTGATGCAGCAACGTGTCGAAGAAGACGCTGGCATCGAACGAGCCATCGGCATCGAGCTCCATGTCGGCGACGAGGAGCACGAGCACACGATCGAACGAGCGGCGGCGCTGCAACGATGCGGCCTTGTAGTAGCGCGACCAAGCCGGCCAGCGCGGATCGTTGAACAGGCGGGCTGTGGCGAGGAGGCGCAAAGTCAGTGCGGTCGCCTCCGGCTCGCGGCAACCGAGCGCCCGTGCGACGAGGTGCATGTGATGGGGGCGGATCGGATCGATATCGGCGAGGTGGGCGAGGCAATCGAGCGCGGCGCCGACGACGGCAGGGGCGATGACAGCAGCGCGGGGATCGAGGGCTTGGTCTTGCATGACGGGGTCTCCGGTTCCGACGTGGAACCCGAAGCCTCGCCAAACGGCGCGCGATGTTGAAGCTATCAGCGCGATATCGAGCTTCCAGTCACCGACACGCACACGCGACGACGTGATCCGGTCCGTCACCACATGCGCCCTGCCGCCGGCCAGGCAACTTCGCTGACCAGCCCTCGATAACAGACCTCTGCCATCCTCCTCTGCCCCGCGCATTTCCCTTGTTCGACCGCGCCGCAGGCTTTCCCTCACCCCGACCGCGGACTGACGCGGCCGTCGCGCGCAGGGGCGGTCAAGGCCGGTTTCGATGCGGCTGTGCCTTGACGGCTCCGAGCACGATGGCAGGGTCGATCGGTCGGGTCGAATGAACCGCAATGGCCAGTTTCATCGATACTGTCGTCTGCGTGACCGCAGATCCGCGTGAGGGATGGTCACCCGCATGGGCGGAGACCCACTTTGCTCATGGAAATGACG
This sequence comes from Hyphomicrobiaceae bacterium, assembly GCA_033812735.1. Lineage (GTDB taxonomy): Bacteria > Pseudomonadota > Alphaproteobacteria > Rhizobiales > Hyphomicrobiaceae > JABFRJ01. The sequence goes on from JAPXTA010000001.1 coordinate 45,433, forward strand.
GACAGGGGCTCCGGTCGGGCGCATCTTCCGCGACCGACTACAGCCCGACCCCGCGCCGTTCGCGCGGGGGCACGACCGACTTCAACTTGTTTCCATCTTGCGTCTGAGGATGCCATTTTCACCGCGCTGCACTGGCGTGCGGACTGTCATGGTACAGTCGAGCAAGACGACTGTGATCGAGAGAGTGAGCGGATGACCAGGAAACCTTCGTCACGCCCGGCGACAACCCAGTCTGCGATCTGCGATGCCGATCTCACGGAGGCGTGGTGGAACGGCCTCACAGTGAGCGAGCGGAAGGCTTGGAACGAGCGACTGGCTGCGCAAGGTCAACAGCCAACAGCGGATGCTGCCATGGCCTTGCACTACGTCGACATGTTCTGGGCTGCCGTCCGGCGGCATCATCAGCATCAAGCGAAACTCGTCGCGGAAAAGATCAGGCTCAGACGCTGCGGCACCTCCGCACTAGGATAAGACGATGGTGCGGATGAAGCCACCGCGATGACGGTTCTGATCCCAGATGACCATTGGCATGTCGGCCTTCGGCATGGTGACGCGGCCGACCTCGACGGCGGCCGACACCGGCAATGCCGGAAACACGTGCAGCGGCGTATCCTGACCGTGCGCCGCCTTGATCCGGTCGAGCATGATGCGCAGCCGGGTGCGGAACGCGGCCAGATCATCGGCGCGCTTCAGGATATCGTTGTGCGGATTCTCTGCCTCTATGGACCAAATGGCCGCATCGGAACCGAGGACCTTGTGAACACGATCATCGGTGATCGTCGCGCTCAACCCCAACACGAGCGCAGGTTGGCCGTTGACCGTGTCCGGACGTCGCTCGTGGAAGATGATCCGTGGCGTGTCGGATTGCCAGCGCCAAGTCTGCGGCTCCCGCTGCAGCTGATGGATGACCATCGGCGTGATGTCGCCGAGCAAGCGCCCAAGCAGAATCAAGAGGGGCTGGGGCGCTAGGGCGAACACCGACAAGTGCCGAATGGCACGCCGCTCCAAGCGGTCACCGATCTTGGCCGCAAACTGCCGCTCGAGGTTCGTGCGATGGAGTTGCCAGTAGGCCTCCTCGTCATCGCGCAACGTGCAGCCGATCATCTCAAGATCGATCAGGTCGCGACCATGCGCCGGGTAGCGATCGGGGAGCATGGCCGCAGCGATGGCATCATAGTTCAAGGGCGATTCGTGGCGGCCGATCTGGGCACCGAAGCGGACGACATGGGATGCGCGGTCGGTGGCAATATCACCAACGATTTCGATGCGACCTTCATGAGCACGTTTCATGTCGAGGAGGCGTGCCTCGGGGTGATCGTCGACGGCATCGACATCGATCAGCTTGTGATGCACGTGACAGAGCAACATCAGGTTGGCGACGTCGTTGACCAACAGCGGGGAGCGCACGGCATCCCCGCGCGGTCCCGTCGGGTGTTCGGCAACGATGTGCGCAACAAAACCGAAGTTGCGATCCTCGTTGCCCGAGATGAGATCACCGATCAGCGGCTTGTTGCATCCTTCGTACTGGCAACGGCCAGCGGCCCGTGCCCACAGCACGTGACGGGTGGTCGGTGTGACCGCACTCGCGCCAGTGCGCAGCGCGGTAACAGAAGAGTTGGTCTTGGCCTTGATCATCGTGACAGCTCCGCATTTTCAGTGTTGGGGGAAGGAGGCTCGGAAAATCTGGTGCGCGGGCGTCGTCGGCGCGTCGAGATGTCGGGGTGTACGCCGCCGCCGTTCCACTCACCGGTCGCGAGCCAATCCTCGAAGTAGAACAACCAGAGGCTGGTCCACGGCACGATGGTGCGGTCGAGCCCGAGGCTCGGATTCCATTCGCCTGTGCGCGGCAGGTAGAGACAAAGCCGTGGCGGCTTCTGCTCGTAGACGTGCGGCAGCCGTCGTCCGTCGGCGAGCGCATTGAGATCGGGGCTATCGATATAGACGGCGGGCGTCAGCCCTTGGCGATAGTCGATGCGGGCCGCATAGAGCCGCGACAGCGGCGACGGTGATGCCTCGAACTTCCAGATAAGGCGGCCCGCACGCAACGTCCCGTGCCCCGCCGCGATCGGGTTCATCCGTAAAGCGTAGAACTGCTGGGCAGCGGTCAAAGGACGGGGTGGCGGCGCGGGCATGGCCTCAGGGTGCTCCGAAGAACGTGTTGGCGCGCACGGGGGTCGCCGTAACCGCCGCTGTGGTGAGGCCGATGCCTGGAGCGACTTTGAGTAACCCCGATGAGCGGTTCTGGCTGAAGTCGGCCGTCAACGCGTTCATGACCTTGGTGGCGAGCGACGAGCCGAATGCACCGCCGAGATGCTTGGAGATGACGTCCATGCCCTGGAGATCGGCGAGGTATTCGAGATCCGTCACTGCCTGCGCATGCCAACGGAAGAACGCCTGCGGTAGCCGTGCATCGTCGTTCCACTTCTCAGCGAAGTTCTCGCCCTGGGTCGTCTCGTTCCACACGAACCACAGGGTGCGCCGGCCGTCGCTCCGCTGCTCGATGAACTGCGGCATGCGGCGCAGCACGTCACAGAGCAGATCGAACTCGGTGTCGTAGACGAACTGGCGAACGCAGAACTCGTAGCTTTGCGACAGCAGCGTCGTGAGGATCACCGAGATGGGTGCCAGACCGAGCGGGAGGCGCTCGAAGTGCACGTCGCGGTGCCGCTTGGCGATCTGCACGATGCGCTGGAGGATGCACTTGAAGCCTTCGGTGTCGGGGAACGGCTCGACCTCGCCGCTCTTGCTCGCCATGGTCCGGTCGAAGGCGGTGACACGCAGCTGCGGTACCAGCGCGGCACGGCGCTCGAACAGAGACCGGTAGCCCTTCGGGTTCGATGCCTTCCATTCGCGTGCCGCCTTGTCGGGCACGAGCTCGCCGCCGTTGCCGCAGGCGGGGTTGGGGATCGACGGCGTGATGTCTAGATGGAACTCGTTGGCGTACGTCAGGCGCCAGCAGCGGGCCTTCTCTTCCAGCAACGGCGCATAATGCCCGTTCTCCCGCAGCCGCCGGCCGACGGCGGCCTTGACGATCGCCGGCGCAATCAGCGTGCCGTTACGGTTGTGGGCAATGAGATCGACGTCGTGCTCGTTGCGACCGAGCGGCCGCACCGTAGTGCCGAGTGCCGTCGACCCCTGGAGATAGATGGCGAGCGCCCGCAGCAACGGCTCATCGGAGGCGGCGAGCCATTGGCCCACACCCTCGTAGCGACGACGGGCCAGCTCGAGCTGGGCAATCGTTAACTCCAGCTCCTGGCACAGCCGCTCGAGGATCCCCACGAGCCGCATCTTTCGAGCATTCAGAAGGGAATGGGGCAAGAGGCCAGAGGTCTTGGCTAAGCTATTGATAGAATTATAATTCATCACGTCCTCTCGAGTCGTTACCCTGCGGAACGCGCACCGAACCAAGGCATTGGCCTGATTCTCCGCTGGGGCTAGTCTGATGGTTAATGCGGATGGGATAGCGGATTCGGACATGGGGGCGTCGATGTCCGAATTTCCGCGGGTGTCCGCATTGAGAGGAGAGGGCAGTAATGGCGGGGTTTGGATGTGAGCACGAACGATGAGGTCGACGACGAGAGCCGTCTTTCGCCGGAAGAATTCAAATCAGCCCTTGGCGAACTCTCGAAATCCGACATGGGCCGGCTGATCCAGATGTCGGAGTATCTTGCCAAACGCTGCCGGCTGAGTGGCGAGGATCTCCTGCACGAAGCGTTCTGTCGTGCGTTGGAGGGACGTCGTCGGTGTGGTCGAGGTACAGCAATCGTTCCGTTCCTGTGGGGTGTCATGCGTAGTCTGGCGTCGGAAGAAATAGAATCAATCAAGGCCAACAGACGGCCGGTACTCGCGAGTGAGCTTGTGAGAGAAGGCGATCGAGATGGTGGGGCGGATGCACTGCCTGGTGAATCCGCCAACAACGAGGACGCCTTGCTCTCGCGCATCGACGATGGCGTGCTCTTGGAAAAGATCGAGGCACTCGTGAGCGGCGACGATCAGCTCGCGATGTTGGTCGAGGGATTGAAGGATGGCATGCGCGGCGAAGCCCTTCAGGATCTCTTGGGGGTAGATGTCAAGGGGCTTGCCGCTCTGCGCAAGAGACTGAAGCGATCGGTGACCTCGTTCAACCGGGAAAGGATCGCGTCATGACAACGAAGAAATCTCCGCTCGATGCACTCGATGACGCAATCTTTTCCGAAATCATGACCGCGAGCGACGCCGAAGTCATGGCGGACGTCGGCGATGCGTCCATCGCGAAGGGCTTCGCCGTCCTGGAGGGAGCCAAGCAGACAGTTGCACGGCAACGTTTCCTTGAAGCGAAGGCGGCTCTGGAAGCGGATCGCGTTGTCACGAGGCAGACGGTCGTTCCCTTGGCAAGGGCCCGTGCAAAGGCGGATCTGGAGAAACTTCTACAATCGGATGCAGCGTTGCGAGGCAAGCTGACACTCGCTGCCCGCAAGGCAACGAGCAACGACATGAGCGATGACGAGGGGCTGCTGGACGACCTTGCAGAGCTGCAGAGAGACGCTGAGAAGGACGTCGATGGCTAAACTCCCTCCGGCCGAGGTACTGCTGCAGCATCTCGGGATAAGCCAGCCGAGTGACATCGATTTGGAGGTGATCGCTTGGCACCAGGGCCTCAAGGTGAAGTACCGGGAGCTGACCTCCTGTGAGGCTCGCATCGTGGCAATGGGTGATCGAGGGATCGTGACGATCGACAACAGAAAGTTGCCTGAACGGCAGCGATTCTCACTAGGTCACGAGCTGGGTCACTGGCACCATCACCGCGGCAAGTGTCTGATCTGCCGCTCGGATGAGATTGGTGGATGGGGTGGCAAGGCGATTGATCCGGAACGTGTGGCTGACGGATATGCGTCCGACCTCTTGATGCCGTGGTACCTGTTCAAATCGGCGCTGAGGACCACGAAGCGGCCTACCTTGTCGTTTCTCCGCGATATCAAGGCAACCTTTGGAGTGAGCCTGACAGCGGCCGCATTTCGGATCATCGACTCTGATCACTTTCCGATGATGCTCATTATTCACGGCGAGAAGCGGCGAAAAATGTTTCGTGCGTCGCGGTCGGTACCGTCTCGTTGGTTTCCCAAGGATGAGCTGGACCAGGATAGCCAAGCTTTCGACATGCTCTATGGAAAGGCCCAGGAGCGATCACAGCCGATCAAGATCGGCGCTGATGCGTGGTTCGATCGACGCGACGCTGATCGCTATGACATTTTCGAACAGTCGTTCGCGTTGCCGGGCAACGAGGTTGCTACTTTGCTGTTGTTCGAGGATGAGGACATGTTGGAAGAATAGCTGAGGGCGAGTTGCCTCACGCCACAGCCTGCTCGCTCTCCCTCTGACGCCGGACCGCGAACGGGGGCTTCTCCCAGGGCGTGTCGGCCGTCGTCCACAGCACACCGAAGAGCGTGCGCAGATGCTGGGCGAGGGGCTTGGCGTCGATGATGATGGTCTGGCGGCGCAAGGTGCCCGATTGCACGGCGACCTTGTCACCGTAGATGAAGATCGGCGCGTTGCTGCAGAACCCTTCGCGCGGCATCCAGCGATAGCTCGCCTCGTCCCGCAGGAAATCCTTGACGCCTTCGGCGATGAGAATGCGCTCGCGCACGCCGGCCTGTGCCAGCCGTGCACGCAACGTCGGATGCACGTCGGGACCGTCGAGCTCGGCGGCGAGCTGCTCGTCGAGGCCGATGATGCAAACCTCCTGGCTCGGATCGTTCGGGGCATGGCGCATGATGGAGCTCAAGAGGGCGGTCGCGGCATCGCGGCCTTGGTGCACGGTAACGACATCGGTTTTCAGGCGCACGCCGGAAGGTGGACAGAAATCGACGCCGGCGGCCTCGAAGGTGGCTTCGATGGCTTCGAGCGTCTCCCGGCGCGGCGTGGAGGCCCCGCTCTCGATCGCCTTGATGGAGGAAAGCGCCATCCCGGTCGCGCGGGCGAGCTCGGTCTGGCTCCATTCGAGAAGCGCGCGTGCGGCACGTATTTGTCGGTTGTCTATCATGACGTTAGCATAAGTTCCTGAGACGGAACAAAACAACCGCAAATAACCCCCGAATTACTTTCATGGGGCGGACTGGCCGGAGCGGGCGGCCTTTTTGGCGGGTCAGACGCCTTTGAGGGTCGCTCTCGCGACGGCCCGGCGGGCGGCGGCGTCTGCTTTCGACTGCTTGCCGGCCGAGCGCAGCTTCAGCTCGAGGCGCAGCGCATCGGTATAGGCCATGGTGACATCGACGATGGGCGGCCGTTCGACGCTTGCCGGCTCGGCCTGGAACGAGGCCCACAACGCGCCCTTGAGCGCTGCGAGCCGCTCGGTCTCCGACGACAGGCGGTTCGTTTCGGGATCGGCCGGCACCGCATCGACAGCATCGCGCTCGGCTGACCCGTTGAGGGTGGCATAGGGTGCGGAAGCTGGCCGGGGCTGGTGGGAGGACATGGAGCACGCGTGTTCGAGGGCATCTCATCTTGACCGGGCGGACTCAGAGTTCAATCGGCAAGGATTAAACCCGAAACGACAAACCAGCCGAAATGGCCGCAGAGACCGGACCATGCGAAAGGAGACACCGCATTACCATTTGAGACGCAGGCGGATGGTTTGCTAAACTCACGCCATGACTGCCGTACCGACCCGACTCGAACTGCTCGCCGCTCTCGACGATCCCGACCCGAACAACAAGCTCAGCATCGCGATCTCGCTGGCAACCGAGCGCCTGGTGGCGGCGATGAACGAGCAGGCGCGTCGTGCCGGCCAGATTCCCGATCCCGTGGTGCTGCCGTTGCCCGACACGGAGATCGAGGCGTTCGCGCTCGAGGTGTTCATGGAGGAGATCACGCGGATGGGCGTGCGCGTCGTGCTGCGCGGCCTGCACTGAGTGGCAGCGATCATCCGTCTTGAGATGCAGCTGTTACCCGCAAACGTCAGGATCGACGGCGTCGACCGGCACTCCACGGCCCGCCGGCCTTCCAGCGCTTGGTGAAGGCCGTGCCGGACGCCGCGGCGGCGAGCGGCGGCAGCACGAACGCGGCGATGTCCTCGACGGCGGCGGTGAGATCACCCGGCTCGAGCAACAACGCCTCGCGGTTGATGAACGCCTCCCACAACTGAGCCTTCTGCGCGTCGCTTGAGAATGCCGCCGACAGCCCGACGGGAACATCCGCCGGCAGCGGCGTGCCGCGCCGCGCGAAGGTGGCGATCAATGCGTCGCGCACGGTCGCGCCATCGAACGCAAACAGGCGCGCCAACGCCAGGAGATCGTAGTAGTCCTTGATGCGGGTGTTGACGGACCCCAGCACGACAATGGCTTGCAGCTTCTCGGCGAGCACGGTCTCTTTCGGGTAGGCCCGGATCATCGGCGCCGGCGCATCGAGGAGCGCCGGGAACGCCAGCTCGACGATGGCGGGCGTCACGGCATCGCCGAAGCCGATGTCGATCTGCACGGGGATCTGCGTGCGGGCGAGCCGCGCCGTCAGCTTGACGCGGACGCCGCCGTACTCCTGGTTGCCGCGGATCGGCTCTGCCCGCAACGTGGCGATGTCGAACACCAGCCCGTCGTCGGGGACTTCGGCGCGGCAGACCGCCTCGATGCGGTCGGCGATCGCTGGCACGGCGGCATCACCGAACACGAGAAGATCGAGATCTTGGGTGGGACGGAACGGATCGGGCAGCCAGGCGGTGAACAGCATGGCACCCTTGAGCACGAAGCGGTCGCGTTCGTCCGACACACTCAATCGATAGAGCAACCGCTCGATGGCATAGCGGCGCAGCACGAAGGCAAGATCGATGCCCTTCGTCGTCGCGACGTTGCGCAGCCGGGTCGCGACCGATGCGGGCAGATTGACGGGCTTACGTGTCATCGGCGGTGACGGCTTCGAGATAGGGGCGCAGCACCGACCAGATACGCAGTGATTTCGCGAGCCGCGCGATGTCGGCGGGCCGCGCCTTGCCGGAGCGCACGCCGAGCCGCAGCGCTTCGAGCGCCACATCGAGCCCGACAATGCGACGGTAGCGGAAGCAATCCACGATGGTCTTGGCGGGCGAGAAGATGCGCACAGCGACACCGTCGATATCGACACGCTGGACGCCGGCTTGCAGCGCGGCCTCGCCGAAATGCACGAAGCGCACGGCGCGATGGCTGATCGATGGCTTGCGATCCTTGAGACCGATGGCCATCCAGACGGCGCGCGGGTTCTGCAGGGTGATCTCGTGATGGGCGAGCGCCGAGATGAGGCAGATGACGCCCTTGGGGACGCGGACGGCCATTTCGGCCAGATCGTGGGAGAGCGACACGTCGCGATCGGCCAGCTCGTAGAGGCCACGGCCGGCCCGCACGATGGTGCCGTCGTCGACGAGCCGCGCAAGGCTGGCGGCGTGGACACCGGCGGCGGTCAGGTCGGATAGGCGCATGATGCCCTGCTTGCCGAGCAGGGCCAGGGCGCGGTCACGCTGAGTGGGCATGTTACGTTCTGTCGTATATCCACTGTACATACCGACAATTCATAACACAAAACCAGTCCCAGCGGAACAGGATTCCGAAGGCGACCAGACCGCCCCCTCCGATTTCAGCCGTATAACATACATTACGATAAATTTTCGCGCGGAAGTGCCGACAGAACAACGGTTTCTGCCGAATCTGCGCCCGCATGCATTATGTTAAATCCGGCTAGACTCTCAGCCGTTCATCCGGTTGCCACGGCCGCTGGAGGCCTGGCGGGTTGCTGCCATGCGATCGAGCAATTCGAGGAAGTCATCGGCGGTGAGCTCGTGCTTGGCGCGTTCCAGAACCTCTTCTGCGCAATCGGCGAGCGCTTCGAACGCCTTGAACAGCGCCAGCGGCATGTCGCTCTGCTGCGGCAGCCGGAATGCTGCCAGCTCCTGCCGCATTCGCACGGCCCGGCAGCGATGCTGAGCGCTAGTCCGAAAGCCGAGCGAGTGTGTGGGCTTGCCGCGACCGGCTCTTCGCTTGCCGACGAGGCCGGCGTCACCTGCTCTCAGATAGCGTCGCCGCGGCGCATGTAACCAAGCGACTGATATACCGAGGTCGGCGGCGGCATCCTGCGCGCGTATGTCACCCGAGATCACGGCTCGGATGAGCGAACGGCGAACGTCGTCGGCAATGGAGCGTTTGAGATCAGTTTCAGTCACGATCTTTATTATACGCATACGGATCATTAATTGCAAGTCTCGAGCCCTGTCGTGCTTCGACATGGCACAAGGAGGCCCGCTACGCGGTTCGCAACGTACTACGCGCGCGCCTGCAGAATGTCGTCGAAGCAGGTCGTATAGCGCGGCGACACGTTGGCCTGCCGCATGCCCCAACGCGGTGACGGCGCGACGGCGGCGGGACGCAGCGTTCCACGCCCGAAGCGGCGGTTGATCGCATCGAGGGCGCGCATGGCGTTGGCCGACCGGACGGGATCTCGTGTCGGCATCAAGTCCGCGGGCTGTGACGATACTGATGCGAGATCCAGGAGCACCACGCCGGCCTTGGCGTAGCGATACCCGTTCCGCCAGAGACGATCGGCCGCCCGCGTCGCGCCGGCGATGAGCGCGAACGTGTCGGCGGTCGGCTCGATATCGAAGGTCGTCTGGTTGGCGTACTGGGGATCGGATTTCGAGAACCGGTTGGTCAGCACGAACACTTGCATCGCGGTCGCGACGAGGCCATGGCGGCGCAACTTTTCTCCGGCACGGGTGGCGTAGGTAGCGATGGCTGCGAGCAATTCGTCCTTTCTGTCGACGGGCCGGCCGAACGACCGCGTGACGGCGAGCGACTTGCGCGCGGCCGGCACCTCGCTGAATGGCGCACAGCGGATCCCGCGCAACTCCCAAGCGGTCCGCAGGCCGACGACCGACAGCAGCTTGCGGATGTCATCGTCGTCGAGTGCGATGAACGCGGCGATGGTTTTGATGCCGCGGGCCGTCAGCTTGGCGGCCGCAGCGGGGCCGATGCCCCAGACGTCGCCGATGGCAGTCGCGCCATAGATCTGCGAGCGCACGCCGGCATCACCGAGATCGACGACACCGCTGTCGCTGCGCTCCTTCTTTGCAACGGCATTGGCGAGCTTGGCGATGGTCTTGGTTGGGCCGATGCCGACGCAGGTCGGAATCTTCGTTGCACGCAACACGGCCTGCCGGGCGGCGATCGAAGCAGAGACTGGATCGTTGACGCCAGCGAAATCGAGGAACATCTCGTCGATCGAATAGGGCTCGACCGCCAGCACATGCTCGCACAGCACCTCGTACATGCGCCGCGACATGTCGCCATAGAGCGCGTAGTTCGAGCTCTTCCAGATCACGGGCGCCAATTCCGGTCGCGATTTCGCCAGATGGTAAGGCTCGCCCATCCGCACGCCGAGGTCTTTGGCTTCCTGCGTGCGGGCGATGGCGCAGCCGTCGTTGTTGGAGAGCACGACGACGGGTCGCCCCCTGAGGCGCGGGTCGAACGCGCGCTCGCAGGAGCAGTAGAAGGAATTGCCGTCGATGAGCGCGAGCATGGTTACACTTTGAAGCGCACGAGCACCTCGACGATGGCCCAGATCTCTACGTCGTCGGCGACGGGCTTCGGCTCCCGGCGCGACGGCTTCAACCACCAGCCGCCGTCCTTGAAGGCGAGCGTGGCGAGGATGACGTCACCATCGACGATGGCGACACAGACCTTGCCCGCGATCGGATCGGCGGCGGCGTTGACCACGAGCACGTCACCGTGCCGGATGCCGCGGGCGGCAAGGGCCTGGCCGACCACGCGCACGGGATAAAGGTGCGGACGGCGCAGATCGAGCAGCGCCGCCAGATCGATCACCGGTTCGATGTGATCCTGCGCCGGGCTTTGAAAGCCGGTCGTCTCATCCCCTGCATAGCCCCGCATTGTCCCTCCAATAAATAGAACATAACAGGAACGATTGAGTTTGCAAACAGCCTTCCTCATGACGGGCGGAAGCGGCCGGCAAGCTATTGATTACGCATGGCGAAGCGGCCCGCGATACGCCCGAGGGCGGCGCGTGGGCCAGCGCGGTTCTTCGCAGAGGAGAACCTGGCTGGAGCGGGCTGCAAAAGCACCGCTGAGACCATCCGCTGCCAGCGATTGCGCCGCCGCAGCGTGCGCCGCTCCACGCGCTGCGCGCCGATAAGACCCAACACGGCAACGGAACGTAGTGCTCGCCGTTCGGCCGCATGCTCCAAGGCGAGCCGCGCCAATTCCTGCGCCTCTTCCGCAGCGATCTGGCGCAAAACACCATCGCGTCCGGCCCGGTCCATCGAGCCGGCCGCTGGGCGGCGAGCGGCAAACCGCGCCACCACGAGGGCGATGGCCGCGCCGTGGCGTGCGGACAGTGCAGCGTCGATAGCCCGAACCGCCTGACGTCGTGCCGCCCTCTGGGCCGCCATCAGCACTTCAACCTCGGCGTCGTGCAGGGCGCGCAGCGCAATCCGGTTCATGGCACGCGGGCTCAAGTGTCCGCGCTTCCTGTCGATGGGTGATGGCGTCGTGGCCTTCCGGTTTTCGAGGGGGCTTCGGCTCGGCCTGTCCGATGCTCCCGTCACTGGTCCCGTTCCCAGCCTTTGCCCCGGTCCCGCTCCTTCCAATACGCGGTATCCTCGCGCGATCGTTCCGCCTCCACGGATTTGAGTGTCGCAGCGAGGATCTTGTCGAATTCGCTGTCGGGCGCCTTCTCGGCCTGCTGCTGCGTCTCTCTCTTGGCGTCCGCCTTGGCGCGGGCGTCGCGCACCTCGGGTGGCGTCGGCGCGAACAGCTCACCCAACTGATCGGCGAGATAGGATGCAAGGCTGCCGATGGCACCGGCGGCAAGATCGGCGATCTGGTGCGTGGGTCCAGTCGATTGACGTTCAGCCGGGATAGCGTCAGGCAGCTCGATGTGTACGCCACGATCATCCACGATACCGCGGGCTACATCCGGCGACATCTGCTGTTGCACTGCCGGCAACGCGACATCCGGTGCCGTCTTCTCAGCCTTGACGTCGGTGCGGGTGGCATTCTCGTTGGCGGGCACCTGCGCCCACAGCATGGCGCTGGCGTCGCGATCACGCGCCTGGCGCACATCGGCGGCATCGAGCGACAACCCCGCCTGCAATGTCGCACGCTCGGCGGTCTGGCGCTTCAGCAACTCCTGGTACTGGATCTCACGGACCTCACGCAGACTGTCACAAGCATCCTGCTGGCGCTCGGCGATGGCCTCCGTCTGACGCGCCACGAGATCGGCCTTGCGACTGAGCAACGACGACAGTGCCTCGTCGCGTGTGTCGTGGCGGCCATCGAACGCGGCGCGTGCCCGCTCCCACTGGTCGGAATAGGCGAGGTAGACAGCAGACTTGATCGCGTCGTCAGTCGCAAGCTCTGCAGCGTGCCCTGCCGCCTTGGCGTCGCGATAGAGCTCACGCCATTCCGCCTTGAACTCCTCCCTCACCTCCTTGTAGGCAGCGACGCGTGTCGCCTTGAACAGCTTGGCGCCGTCCTCGAAGAAGGCTTGCCGCTCCTGTCGCTGCTCGAGCTTCAGCTCCGCGCGCGCGTCGACCTCCAATTGAGCACGGCGCGCCTCCTCAGCCTTGAACTGCGCCTCGTGCTCGCGCGTCAACGCGACGACGTTGTGCGGCAAGTGATCGTTGGCGGCAGCCTGTACGACTTCTCTGCCAGCATCACGGCTCTTGCGGCGCTCGGCGTTCGCTTCGCGGTTGTCGCAACGCACCTGGCCGTGCTCGTGCTCGTACTGCAACGCCCACTCCTGCGCACGCACGCGCTCCTTGTAGTCGTCGACCGTGCGTCCGGTTTCGGGATGCACACGGTTCATGATGATGTGCAGATGCTTGTGATCGGTGTCGTCGTGACCGACGATGACGGCCTGGTGCTCCTGCCAGCCCATGTGCTTCAGGAACGCATCGGCGCTCTCGATCATGTGCTCGGCGCTCGGCTCGTCCTTGGCGTGCCAGGACATGACGATGGTCTTGACGGCGTTCTCACAGACCCGCCCGCTCCGCTTCACGCCGGCCTGCATCTTCAGCCAGTCCTGATTTTCGGCGACGAACCACATTTCATCGAGGGCGCGGAACGGATCCTGGTTCATGCAGTGGCGCGTCTCGGTGAACATCACCCGCTCGGCCGAGGTCGGCTTCAACGATTTATCCATGGCGCGATCGGCGGCCTTGTCGTGCAGGTAGTAGGCCCCTGCCCCACGGAACGAACTGCCGGACGCTTGGATGCGGATGATCATGAGGCGAGCAGCCGCTCCCACAAGGCCGTGATCACACGCGCCAGCTCGGTCATCTCGGGTGGCGGCAACACCTGCTGCTGATTGCAGTGGCGGGCGAGCTGGTTGAGGTTGACGCCCTGCTTCCTGAGCTCGTTGAACACCGCGCGCGTCTCGTCGCCGAAAATGGCGGATGTGGTTGCGGGCTTCTTCGTTCGAACGATGCCGCGCAAGGCCCGCGAGCGCGCGTACTCGCCCGGCGTCATGCCGGAGCGCTGTGCCTTGTCGATGAGCTGGAAGTGCTCTTCCGCCGTGATACGAAACGTGATCCAGTGATCGCGCACGTGCGTCGCCTTCGGGCGACCGATGGACCCGGCACCTCTGGTGAATGACGGCGGACACTTTTGTTTGCGCGGCATCGCTCTCCTCCTGCAGAGCGCAGCGTCCGGGGGCTCGGGGCACACTCGCCCCGACAAGATGAGGCGGCCTCGCCGCCGAGTTTTCGTGCAACGAAAGCCCATCTTGCTATCCCCTTGACGCGCGACATGAGTTTAGGTGCCGCAAATCATTCGAAAGAGAAAAGAATGAGCTTGATATTGCGCTTCCAAACGACCGCTCGCCCAAATGTCCAGAGAGAGCGGCCAATTTCACAAGAGGCTTGAATGATACGCGCCCTTCCCCGTCGCGCGTGGGGAGAGCCAATCACGTTTCACAGGGAGAACGTGGCGAGGTGGTACGCCGTCAGGATTGAGCAAGCGGGCTTGTGATGCCGCGGGCTGCGCCTGCCGTGAGGCAGTGCAAATGCTTGATGTCCGGATGCTATCAACCGAATTCGACCATTCCCGCCCGCGGTGGCAATCGGCGCAATGTGCCGCCCGCGCCAAGCTCATGGCAGCCTGATATGAACATGGTAGCAAGTTGAATGACAAGCGCGGCCAATCGCTTGCGGCCACCTTTGCGGCAAGCCTTGTCAATATCAACGTGATGGCAAGCCCGCGCGGGCTGGCAGACCTAGAACGGAATGCACCGCCCGCAGACCTCGCGGCGGCTCTGGTCGAACACGTATTGCCACATGGACAGCACCATGCCCAACGTCCACGGCCTGCCCTCGTCGTTGAGAAACAGAACAGGATTCTTACTGCTTGGCGCAAATCCCGCCTGCGGTTCGTAGCAGGCGGGGTTGTGGGTCAGTTCATCGATGATGCGCATGGGTGCCTAACCTTGCGCTGTGCTGCGCCTGTCGCGGCGCATGACGTATTCCGCGCCCTGTTGCGGTGCTTCGTTGAAATTGAACTTTACCGAAAAACCGTTGCCGTCCTTGTGCGGCCAGCAGACGGCGACTTCTGACCATAAGGCCTTGTCATGCTCGGTCTTGCCCTTGATGACGCGGTAAAGCTTGTGCGTGGGGGCGTTCTTCGTGGTGGCGGTGCTGGTGTGTGTCATGAGGTCTTCTCCATCATGGGGTTTGTGCGAGTAAGCGAAGCGCGCCTCGCATAAACTCCATGGATGCCCCTTCACATCCCGCAAGCATCGGCAGTCAATGCCCCTTGGCCGCCAGGCGTGCAGCGCCGCGGAACGTGTGCGCTGCACGGGCTTGACGGGCGATGCGCGGGGTGTACCCGGCACGATTACGCATACACGTAATCCGGCTGCCGCTCGTCCTCGTCGGTCCAAGGCACGGCGCAGCGGATATAGGCGAACCGGTTCACGAAGCGGAATCCGGGCGTGACCAGAAGCCGGCCGTCGCAATCGACGACGGTCCACCAGAAGTGGCAATCGGCATCGGCAGGCACTTCGCCGCGCAGTTCCCACAGCAGGTCGTGGTTGGCCGCGGGCAGCGGCTGGAACCGCCGTTCGAAGGTGCGCCAGCTGCCGCAGCGGGTGCGCAGGGTGACGGGCGGCGTCATTGGACACCACCCTGCTCGGCCAGTTCGGCCTCGGACGGCATGCGATTGCGCCAGGTGTGCAGGGTCAGCACGGCTCTCAAGAGCGCATCGCATTCCGGCAGCCGCTGTTCGAGCGGCATTACCGTGCCGATTGCGAGTCTGCGCTCGTTCTGTTCCATGGCCTTGCGGGCATCGTCGGCCAGCTTCTGGGCTTCGGCCAGTTGATGTGCGAGCGCGGCGAGACAGGCATGCATGGCCATGCCGCAGGCGAAGGCGGCTTCAGATTGTTGGGGTGTTCTCATGATGATCTCCGCTTGTTGTTGTTGTTTGAAATAGACTGGCGCTGGCGGAACTCCGCCGACGACAGCCACCAGAAGGCCGAAGGGCCTTCATGATTGGGTGCCCATACCGCCCAGCAGTATCGATGCTTGGTGAAGTGCGACGGCGGCGGCCCGTAGTGGCGCTCCGGCCAGCAGACGATGTCGTCGATGGCATAGAGCCGTGCCGGCGTATGCTCGCGCCACCAGCGCGTGCGCGTGCGATGGGCGAGCGAAGCGAGGTTCAAGAGCATCGCCACGTTGCCGCCGGTCTCCGCCGCGAAGCGGAGTGAGCGGTCGATGAACGCATCGGCGAGGCCAGAGCCGTAGGGCGGATTGGTGACGATGTGCTTGGCCCGTGGCCGCGTCTCCTTCAGGAAGTCGACGCGGGGGATGCCGTAGCCGTAATCGACGAGATCCGTAGCCACCACCTTATGGCCAGCGTCTGTCAGCACTGATGCAATCGCGCCTTCGCCGCAGGCGGGCTCCCAGATCGAGCCATCAAAGGCTTCGACCGAGAGCAGCGCACGCGTTGCTTCGGGCGGGGTCGGATAATACTCGTTCGGGATGCGGGATGCGCCCAGCCGGAAGGCCTGCGGCAGAGCCGCCGGCTTGGTTGTCGCTAGGCTGCGCGGACGCGAACCGAGGATGATGCTCATACTCATGGTGCACCTCCTTCGCTTTCACCTCGACGCGCTTTCAGAGCAAAGCTTCGAAGCTTTGCGACGCCAGCGGGTCGCCCCGTCGTGACGGCATGCCTGATGACACGACAAGCGAAGTCATCGACGATTTCGAGCCAGGCATCGCAAACAAGCCCGTCACAGGCTTTCGCCAGTGCGAGACCTGCCTCGCCCGCATGGGCGGCAAAGCCCATGAAGCCGCCGAAGATGTTTTCCCGATCGCAATTCGGGAATATCTCCTCGTGGATGCGCTCCAGCTCTTCGCTCATAGCTATCGTCGCGAAGGCGATGTCGCGAGCGTATTCGGCAAGGGTGTGCGGGTTCATGAGCGCACCTCATAGGCGGCGAAGATGAGGTGCTCGTGATGGCCGAGTGTGCTGCCATCGAGGACGTGCCTGACCTCGTCGAGACGCCTGAGCACATTGCGCTCGGCATTCTCGGCGGAGCAAGCCGAGACCCTGATGCTGTAGCCCTGCTCGACGCTGTAGACGACGTCGAACAGCTTTCTCGGCCGGCGGGTGCGGGAGACTTTCTTACTCATAGCTCCACCTCCCCGTCAGCAGGGAACGCAGCATCGAGCAGCTTGACGATACGCTTCGGAAGATAATCGCGCGGCTCGTCATAGCCGAACTGGATACGGTCGAACGGGATCAGCTCTTTCCGCTTCTTTGTCTTGATCGATGCGATGGTGACGTTGTGACAGCCCCACGGCTCGACCTTGACCGTGTATCCGGCTGCGCGCAGCGCCTCAGCGACGTGCTCGGTCATGATGATAGTGTCGCCGTCGTTGAAACCGAATTTGCAGAAGGCTTCTTCCCACGACCAGGTGAAGTGGCTGCCGCAGCCTGGACAAGAGGTGATGCTCATGAGCGCACCTCCTTTCCCGCTTGGTCGCAGACGATGAGGTCTGTGCGGCCGAGGGTTTCGGTGTGGAAGCAGCCGACGCCATCCTCGTCCCACAATTCGCGGGCGATTTCGTTTGCTTCGGCGAGGCCTGATGCCTCGATGGTCGTGCGATGGACGAGCACCTCGACGATCGTGATGTCATAGGATTTCAGAGATGCGGTCATGGCTGCACCTCCTCGACTTCGATGCGGAGGATTCTGCCTTCGCAGAGCTCGAAGCGGCCTTCATCGAAAGCGGTCTCCGCGCAGCGCCTGGCCTCGTCAGGCGACTTGGCCTGAACCGTGCCGTCCCACCAATCCTCCATGATGACGAAGCAATCATAGGTCTTGAGTTCACTCATGAGCGCACCTCACGATCTGCGGTTCGCTCCGCCGTGACGGCATCGGCAATGGCTTTGTCGATGGTGTGTGCGACCGAGTAATGGTCGTGTGGCGGGCAATCGAATTGCCGTTTCGTCCGGATGAGCGCGTAGCGTGCGAGTTTCAGGGCATCGACGAGCGCCGCATAGCGGCGACGCTCGAGAGTGATGAGAGGGAGGTCCGTCATGCGCGGCCTCCCTTGGAGTATCCGTCGAAGTCGAAGCCACGATTGGAACGCGGGTCGCCATCACAGATGACAGTGAGCAATTCGGTTGCGTCTTCGTCGGTGTCATCGACGAGCAGGATGCGCTCGTCGAGACCACCAAAGCGGGAACTATCGTTGTGAGAGTATGCGTGTCTCATGCTGGCCTCCCTATGCGGCGTTCGCTTCGGTTGCGTTGGCCGCGGCGTCATCCGCATCGGCTTCACGCAGCATGATGTCGCCGCCGTTGAGCGGCAGGTATTCGAGCTTCAGGGAAAAGCCCTTGCCGTCCTTCTGGCGCCAGGCGCAGCCGATGTCGTTCCAGTAGCGTTTGTCGCCTTTGCTGGTGACGGCGAGGATGCGATGGGTGGGTTTGTTGGATGGTGTCGTCATGAGAAATGACCTTTCTTCGTTGTGAGCGAGGGCCGGAATTGGCGACCTCGTTGCCGCCCGTTCCTCACAGCGCTGCATCGGGGTCACACGGCAAAATTTCGGGTGGGCAGCGAGAATGAGCTCGAGGGCGCTTTCGCAACGCGAAAGGCCCGGCGCGGGGCCCCCGTGGCTTTGCTCACGGGGTGCGCGAGCGCATTGTCGCGCGGGTCCCACACGTTCATTTTGTCGTTGAAGGGCCAGCCGCCCAGAAAGCGTCATGTCGGAGGCATGCCTTCGGCATGACGGCGGCCGCCCGTCCCCAAGGTGCGCGCCTGTGAGACGGTTGCGGCAAACTGATGAGGTCGACCAGACGGAACGAGAGAGCGGCGGAGAAAGGTATGTGATTGAGAGTGACTGACAGCACTCCACTCTTCTGCATCAACGACGTTGGTCGCCAGCTCTGTTGTTTTAGATGCTTGGCATGATTACCCGTCGGCTCGATCAGACTCGGAAACTTGATATCAAGCTCATATTTGCCTGCGATCATGCAGGTCTCGGGCGCACCCGATAAGCAAGACGGCGGTAGAGGCTACTGTGGGCACCGCCGATGTCGATCTTCGTCCAAGCTTCGATAGCCATCGCTGCGGCAGTCTTCATCGCCGTGTCGGCGATCATGAACGCTGTGTTCCTGTCGAGCCTTGGACAGACGGCGATGGAAGCGTCTCTGCTGACCGCCGTCAGTATCGCAGCAGATATCGCCAAGGCCATCCTGCCGGTTCTGGTGGTGCGCGCAATTGCTGTGCGAGCCTGGTGGCACTGCGCCACGGCGACGGTCATGCTGGCATTGCTGGTGACGATGTCGCTGACCTCAGGCACAGGGTTTGCAGCCCTGACGCGGAATGCTGTGACCGCGATACGCGCATCTCACGCCGAGCGTATCGACGGCCTTCGCCAGCGCCTCCAGGAAATCGAAGCTTCGCTGACGGCCTTGCCGACAGCTCGACAGCTGGCCGTCGTGACATCGGAAATCGAGGCCAAGAGGGTCGAATGGGCCTGGACGTCGACGAAGGGCTGTACCGACATTACCAATGCAGCCGGTCGCCGCTTCTGTACAGCTCTCTCAGCACTGCGCAGCGAGGCCACAGTCGCCGAAGCGCGGGACCGGCTCACCGCGGAGCGGAGTGGCACACGGGCGCAGCTGGACCGGCTTCGGGAGGCCGGGGCCGGCGGGGACCATGACCCGCAAGCCACGGCCATTGCAGCCCTTCTGCGTGTCGACCCCGCCCTGCTCCGTGTCGTGCTGCCGGTCTGGATAGCCGTCGTGCTCGAGCTTGGAACTGTCGCTCTCGTTCTGTTGTGGGCCGGTCCGACGGTCAGGCTCTGGAAAGAGCCCAATGGTTACACGGCGTTGGAGGAGAAAACGGAGGCGCCGGTCATCCAGCCTCCCCCGCCCCGCCCGCCCGATCCGGTCGGTTGGCAATTGCAGCGTAGTCGCATTAAACTGCAAGTCGGTCGGGACGGAAGCCATGCACGGTAGAGGCGACGACGAGGAAGAGGAGCGACGGCGGCAGGCCCGAGAGAACCAGGGCCGGTCGTTCGAGGATCGTTGGTATGGCTCCCAGCTGGACGATGATGATGGACGGCGGCGCAATCGCCGTCTGCGCGTCAAGCAGATGCCCCTCTACATGACCTTGACTGTCCACGCCGTGATGGATGTGGCCATGAAGCAGGCGGGCTTCAGAAGCCTCCCCGACTTCTTCGAGTTCCTGCTATCGGAGTATCTAAAGGCTTCACCGCTGGACGAGACGGCCCTGAAGAGCATCCCCCAAGAAGAAAAACTGCAAGCGCGGGTTCTGGAAAAGCGAGCTAAAAACGATGCCAAGTAGCCGGACACCCGAGCCGCGCCGTGATGCCGGTGACAAAGAGCTCGCCCTCTGGATGCTCGAACGGATGCGCCACAGCGAGAGCTTCCTGGAGGATATCCGGGCCGCGCGAAGCGCAGGTGATACCGACATCCTGGATCGGCCGGAATACGTTGCGCAGCATCGTAAGCGACTGGCACATCTCTACCAGGGCGGCGACGAGAAGCTTGTCGAGATTTCTGAGGACACGGCCGACAGGCTTCAGCTGATTGCGACGCAGGGCCTGCTGTCGTGCGACGAGCATGTTCTGGAGAAGGCCCTCGCGTCCTTTCTTGCTGCAAACCCGAAGATTGCAGCGACGGTGCCGGCCGACTGGCCGACGACGTTGGATGCTGCCAAGGCTGAGGTCGAGGGCCGAACCAAGGGCCGCTTTCGGGCGAGTTTCACGGCTGACCTGGCAACCGCAGCGCGGAGTGAACTGGACCGCCGCGCTGAAGCCGAACGGGCGCGCGATCATGGCCGCGAAAGCTGAGAGCATCTTCAGAGGGGTTGCAGCGGGCCGCTGAGATTTACCGACGACGATGGTGATACGCAGAGCATGGCAACGGGGCCCGACAAGTCCGGCAAACTGACCTTCCTCGAGCATTTGCGGGAGGACTTGCCGCGCGGAATCGCAGGAAGGCCGCATCAGCCAATTTCAGCGGGCTGGGGTGATGTCTGGGCCAATCCTGAAAAGTTTGCCTACGGCAAGGGAACAGCCAATGGGCGACGAGGTGTGTTCCTTGGATATGACGGAGCGGGCGACGATGGCCATCCGGTTGGTTTCACGGATGACCGTCATGTGATGACCGTTGCGGGGTCCCGCGCTGGTAAAGGCCGGTCGCTCGTCATTCCGAACATGCTGATGTATGAAGGCTCGGTGCTCGCCATCGATCCCAAGGGGGAACTGGCACGCATCACGAGCCGGGCCCGCGCAGCGATGGGCCAGCGTGTTGTCGTCCTCGATCCGTTCGGGGCCAGCCTGCAGGACTGCAAGAGCGATGAACAGCGCGAAGCGTTGGCAAAACGTCTCGGCGCCTATAACCCTCTCGATGAGCTCGACCCCTCCTCCGATACGTTCGTCGAGGATGCGGCGGTCATTGCCAACGCGCTCATCAAAGACAGCCGATCGAACGACCGGTTCTGGGCGGACAGCGCCAAGGTGCTGGTGCACGCGCTCATACTGTTCGTGTTCACGTTCCCTGAGAAAGAGCGCAATCTCTGCACGGTGCGCGATCTCCTCGCCTTGAAGGGTCCACAATTGGCGAGAGCGACCGAAGTGCTCGGCATGAAACCCGAAGCCGCCCTATGGGAGTTGATGCGCAAAACTGGAGATCGCTTCCAGGGAATGGTGATGTCTGCCGGCAACACTTTCGGCGAGATGCACGACAACGGACGGTCGTCCGTTCTGGCCACGGCACGCACGGAAACCGCGTTCCTCGATAGCCCGAAACTGAGAGAGACGCTGGTGCGCAGCGATTTCAAGCTCGGTGAGCTCAAGCGTGGTGCCGTGACGGTCTACCTATGCCTGCCGGCAGGTCGCATGATGTCGCATGCCAATTGGCTGAGGACAATCATCGATCTCGGAATGTACGTGTTCGAGCGCGACATACGCAAGGCCGACACCCCTCTCCTCATGGTCCTCGATGAGTTCCCGGTGCTCGGCTATATGCGCACGATCGAGGCGGCCGCAGGACAGATCGCCGGCTTCGGTGTGAAGCTGTGGACCATCGTGCAGGACATCACGCAGCTGCAGCGCCTTTATCGTGATAGCTGGGAGACGTTCGTTGCAAACTCGGGAGTTGTGACGGCATTCGCTAATTCGGATGGTTCGACACTTGAATATTTATCGACACAGCTCGGCCGGATCACAATCGATGTGATCAGGGACAGTGAAGCATCGGCCGCGCAATTGCGATCCGGCGCAAAGATGACGCAACGTCAGACGCGCGACGATCCCCTCCTCGCCCCGCACGAGATCGCTATCAAGTTCGCACGTGACAAGCATCGGATACTGGTGTTGCCCGCTGGCGAGGCGCCACTTGGGCTGCAGCGGGCGATGTATGACTTGGATCCGAACTTCGCGGGACTGTTCGATCCTTGAGGGGGGACGATGATGAAGCGCACGACCAGATTGCGTTGGGATGATCTCCTTCAACTCGGGGCCGGACTCGTCGGTGCCGCAGCAATCGCGAAGATTTATTGGCTGACCGGGGACGGCACGGAGACCGACTCGATCAGCGCAGCGATCCGACATCATGGCATTATAGCAGCCGTCGTATTCAAGCTGATCCTTCCTGTGGCAGCAATTGCTGGATGTCTGTTCTTCGCATATCGGGCGCTGGTTGATAAACCTATCGCCATTCTTGCAACTCCGAGGGTTCAGCATAACAACGGACTTCCGTCCATTTCTTGGGAGCAAACCGCCGGCAGCACCGAAACCGTAGCAGATAGCCGCACAAGCGGCTTCAACGGCGCTCTCGTTGTATTCGTCTTGATCGGGGGGCTATCCGGATACTTCCTTAGCCAACCGGACAATGCGCTTCGTAATACGTTGATTGGGATGGCAGCTTGCCTGCTACTTGGTTTTCACGCACTTGGGCGCTTCGCTTCTGAGCTGACGCCGAATGAGAAGTCATCGCCGGTTACTCGAACTGAGCGATGCAGGATGTTGGTCGAGGAAGGTGATGGCACTTTGATGCTCGTCATCGCGCGCGGTGCCGGCGATGGTGACAACTTACCCATCGTCGCCCGGCTGCCCCTCGACTCGTTCTCGAACTTCGAAGAGGGAACCCACAAGCAGTGGTTTCGTAGTCGGAGCACGACTGCCGAACTGATCGATTGGGGTGTTATCGTCTTGCAGACCCGTTCTGGTGATGTCGTGCCAGTCGCAGAATCTGTCGATGCCCAATATGAGCTGACAAAACTGTTGGGTCTGTTCCAGATGCATATCGTCGAGCCGCGCGAACAATTGATGCAGACGTTTGTGACAGGCAGACGTGCACAAGAGCATGGGCGCATGCTAGGCGGTTCGCCCGAAAGTTTCCCTGTGCCATCGCGTCGGTTCTGACGCGTTTCGATCCAAGAGCGGAGTGGCGACATATGCAAACTCGACGGTTTTTGGCCCTGATCGGAATCTTTGCCATTGTCTTCGCGGCGAAGTTTGCGAGCGACTTGATGGAGAGAGTCAATCCGATCCCGACGAAGGAAGAGCAAGCCATACTCGATAGAGCGAACAAGGCGTCAGAAGCGGCGCAGAAGGATGCCGTCGCTCAGAACTTGCGCCCTACTCCGCCCGCAGGCAATCGGTTGCAACCAGGACAGGCGGGTCGCGCAGTTGATAGTTCCGGGCGAGCAATCCTGATCGAGCGGATCGAGTCCTCGAGCGGCTGCAAGCTGGTCATCCGCATCGCGAACGAAGCCATCACTCCCGAGGAAATCACCTCCGCCAGCGTCGCCGGGCGATCGGTAAGCGTAGAACGCTTCCCAGGGAGCAACGACGCGGCGATCGCTTGTGGCCTTCCTGGCAGTGAAGTGAGGTTCACGCGTCGAACCCGCCGTGGGACCGAAAGCGAATTTGTTCTTCAGAAATCGTGAGCAGTGAAACAGCGACATCGCTGTTTCGACCCATCCGTTGTCAAGACGTCTCTCTGTCACGACAGCTCGACAGTCAGCAATTGCCCCCTGCCCCAGGTGCCAGATCTGCATCTGCAATCTCGTATCCGGCGGAACGAAGAGCTTTCAGGATGATGCATCGCACCGTCGTCTTCTGATCGAGCGCGTCGCGCTTCATCCGGTCGTTGAGAGACTGTGGCAGTCGGATGGTGAGCTTGGTTTGCAGGCTCGGCTTATCTGCGCCCGTTATCCCGGACGTCCCAGCTAACGCCTGCCGAGCCGTCGAGCTGTCGTCACGTCGAGCTGTCGAAGCGTCCTTCTGTCGCGACATTTTGCCGTCTCGCTGTCGGGCTGTCGGGACGGCGGCATCAGGTTTGACGAGCGTTGGCACGTTCATGCTGTCGCTGATGAGATCGATGACTTCGTCCGAAACATCAGCTGTATTGATCTGGCGGAATTGGGGCTTGGTCATCAGGCGGCCGCTCCTTCCTGGCTGGCATGGTCGGAGGAGGTGGCAAACAAGGCTTGAATATCGGCCTTCAACTCGTCGAGCTCTTCGATGGCTTTAGCGACAGTCGGCCGCTTCCGGTCGGCGAAGTGGGGCGGCAAGCCGGAGAGGCCCATTTCCTCGTAAGCCGCGCGTTGCATGATCCGCGTGCGAATTCTCGGAAGCTTCAGTCGGATAATTTCGGTGATGGCGAAGGCTTGGGCGGAGGAGGAGAGGGGCTGCACCCGGTTGAGGACAAGCCGATAGAGCGGAGCCTTTCCCATCGCCTTGAAGAACGAGGTAATGTGCTTGGCGATGCGGGACGCCTCAAAGATGTCTGCTTCGGTCGGGGACGCTGGAATGAGGGTGAGGTGGGCACGGGCGACGGCATGTGTGAGCGCCCGCTCGTAGGTGCCCGCGACATCGATCAAGATCAGGTCAGGCGCATCAACTTCGATGACCCGCTCCAGATGGTCGGTCAACTCGGCCGGGTCCGGCTTGGCGAGGGTGATGGCCTCTGGCCGTCGTGTGCCATCGCTGAACCAGCGGGAAATGGTATGGTTGTTGTCGAGATCGACGATGTGGACGGTTTGTCCCTCGGCGGCCCAGGCGCCGGCCAGGCACCCGGTCAGGGTGGACTTACCGACACCGCCTTTGGACGAGGCGAGTGTAATGATCATGCAGTATCCGTTTCGGGGCTGAACACGCCCATAATGAGATGTCCCGACATACCGATGTCGAGCCGTCATGACAGCGTACCGCCGGGCTTCACGAAGTCCACAACGATTCGCGGCATCACGAATTCCAATTTCCCCTTTCAATTTCAAATCCAGCTGGTGTTAGAAAGTTATAGACAGTTAGAGAGTTACAGTTGTGGATTTTGGCCGGAAGATGTTGAAATGACTTTCAATGTTTTTCCCGCCGGTCGGCGAAAGACCGAATTTACGTCGCCGATAGACCGAATAGCGGTCGGCAAACGACCGAGCCCTGGTCGGTGAAGGTATTCGGATTGGTTGGTCGCCAGAAGAACGAAGTCGGTCGCCAAAGGACCGAAGTCGAGACGCCCCACGCGAAGTCGCCGAAAGACCGAATCGGTCGGCGATAGAACGAATCTGTTGAGCGGACTCCAGTAGCCAATCTAGGCTTGCTCCATGAGTGCATTGCTGCCCGAACGTCACCCGATCCGCGATTTCTTCATCGAGCTTGATACGGTCGACGTGACGCCGCGTTCGGACATGGCGTCGATGGGGCATCCGATCTTCTCATTGTCGTCCCAACCTGACATGCGAACGCTACGCTACGAGCACGATCAGACCATCGTCGAGATTCAGCCATCGGCGAGGGGCCTCGCCACGATCTTCGACAAGGATATTCTCATCTACTGCATCTCGAAGCTGATGGACCGGAAGAACCGTGGTGCCGAGATCGGGCAGGTGGTGCGCATCACCACCCATGACATGCTGGTTGCGACGAACCGACAGACGGGCGGCATCACTTACGAGCGCCTGGAACACGCCCTGGACCGATTGGCGGGGACGCGCATCAAGACGAATATCGTCACGGGTGACGAGGTGACGCGCCAAAACTTCGGTCTCATCGAGTGGTACGAGTATAACCGCAAGGGCAGCGGATTTTCTGAGCGCTTGAAATATCTCGACATCAAGTTGTCCGATTGGCTCTTCCGGACGGTTCAATCCGCCGAGGTGCTGCCGATCAGCCGCGACTACTTCCGGCTTCGGCGTCCCATCGACCGGCGACTCTACGAAATGGCGCGCAAGCACTGCGGCCGCCAACCATCATGGCGCATTGGCACGGAGCTGTTGCAGAAAAAGTGCGGGTCGAAGCAAGAGGGCAAGCACTTCGCCGCACACCTGCGCGAACTCGCCCGATCCGACCATCTCCCAGATTATCGGATGACGCTCGACGACGGCAAGGCAGTCTTCACCCGTCGCCAGGATTTTGCCGAACGCACGACCGCATCAACAAGTTCGACGACGCCGGAAAAGCCGAAGGCCATCCGTATATCAGCCGCGGCCTTCGAGGAAATGTACGAAATCGCGCCGGGCTGGGACAAATACATGCTGGAGCAATGCTATTTGGCTTGGGCGACTAATAAGGACCCGGCCCGAAACGAGGACAGCCGCTTCCTGAGTTGGGTCCGCAGCTATACAAAAGGCAAGCTGAGCCCATAGTAAAGTCGGAAAAAGTAGGCTGACGATGCGCAAAATGAGCAGCCTTATTGTTCAAACTGGCCATCAGCCAAAAATATATTCCGAAAATAAATCAATAGCGATTGCAGCGCTGTCCATTTGCTATGGTCGCGGTCGACTAGTATTTCATTGCATGTATTTTAGAAGAGGAAACTATGATTAAAAAGAGTGATATTGAAGTGCAACTATCAAAGTCATCATGGATTGAGTCTGCGTCTATCGAGCCGGGTCGGTATCTGCCGTCAGCGACGAGATCTGGAGTAGAAATTATTGTTCGAAACAAATCGCCATTAGTAATCCGCTGGTGTTCGGTGGATATATTTTACGAACACGCGAAGACTTATTATTGGCGTTCGGACTCGATTTGGCTTGAAGGAAAAGCGGGACCTGAGTTGGCAAATACCAGAATTACCGTCCGAGGCGCCGAGCACTTGGCTGTCAATGTGGGTATTATCGCTGTAGGACACTCTCAGACTCGGCGGGTGACATTCGTAAGTAGATATGCAGATAGAGACAAGGCAGGGGGACTTCCAAAGGATTGTAAACTGCTTCGCGTTTATGGTGAGGATGTCAAAGGCGACAAATTTGTCTTCGATTTGCACAATCGGACGGTCTCTCCAGTCGTTGAAACAGATGCTTGGTGCTTCATCGCGAATGCTGCATTCGAAGACGAGGGCCACCCGACGGTCAACGAGTTGCGGCGAGTCCGAGACGAACTATTGCGCCCCACTCGCCCCGGTCGAGCCTTCATCAAATTCTACTATCGGCATTCACCGCGCGTTGCGGCCTGGATGGCAACCCGGCCACGGATCAAGCGTGCGACGCGTGCGGTGCTGACGCCGTTGGCGCGATCGACGCGGGCAGTGTCGGCCCTGCGCCGGGAGGGCTGGCGTTCGCTGTTCCAGAACAATCTGTAGTAGCTGGTGTTGGCACTGCTGACGATGGTGTCGACCCGCTTCGCTGCCGCCAACATAGCTACTTCTCCGGGCGCATAGCTGAACCGGAGGCCATGTCATCATCGCGCCATCGCTGCCGGTTGGAATGCGCTGCGACAGCGGACCGTGATGCGGCATCCGGACACGAAAGGTGCGGGGCATGGCCAAGACAGAGGCGATGGGCAAGCTGTACGCGCGGGCGATGGAGGCGCGCATCCGCGCGGAATACGGCTTCATTCTTCCTGACGGCAGTGCCGATCCATCCGAGTTCTTGGCGGCACAGGCGCGCGAGGGAAACGGGTCGAAGCGGCGGCGCGGAAAACCCGGCAAGCCTAACCGGAAGAATGAGGCACACCCGAATGGTCCGGTGACGCCGCTGGTGTTGAACGATTATCACCTGATCTGCTTTGCCGATGCGATGGAGCAGGAGGGCATCACCTTCGTGACCATGACGGTGCGAGCGGATGACGTCCGGGTCGAGGCAACGCCAGCCGATGCGACCCGCTACCTGCTGCACCTGCAGGCGAAGAACCGCGAATTGAGCCCGGCCCAGAAGGCCGAATGGACGATGCGCGGCAGCGAGCTGCGCGCATGGCTGACGCGATCAGTGTGACGCGCCGCGGCGCTGGCCAGCCGAGTTCGCCGGTTCCCTTACGCAGGATTGCCAGAACCGCCGAGCGAAGGCGATCTCCTCGGGGCCGATGACGTCGAGATAGATTTCTGTGGTGCTGAGCCTGGCGTGTCCCATCCAGCGCTTGAGAAGAGTAACGGGCACGCCCGCCTGCAATGCGCCAACACCGAAGCCGTGACGCAGGCCGTGAGGGCGTGCCTGATTGCCTATGATGCCGGCATCCTCCATGACGGATTTGACGACCCGCCATCCGGTGACGCGATGGAACGGCCATAGTCGCTCATGAGCGCGCACGGCGCAGCGTTGTCGCTGGCGCAGATGGAAGATCGCCTCGAGTTCGGCGATGAGGGGAGGCGGCAGCGGTACATCGCGCATCACCGCCTTGCGGCGCTTGAGCGTGAGCAGCGTCACGCTGTTCAATTCAAGATCGAAGCGAGACGGGGTGAGGGCGAGCGCCTCGCTGATCCGCGCGCCGGACCATGCCAGCATCTCGATGAAAAGCCGCTTGTCCTCAGGGAGTTGCGCGGCGGCAGCAAGAACCCGCTGGCGTTCGCTGCGCGTCAGATATTTGCGGCCATGACAATGGCGGGCGCCGTCGTGGCGGCGAGGGTGTGCATCAGAACTGCCCATATTGTTGCATTCGAAAATATTCTTTTCTTTTCAGTAACATAGATTGAATGAGCAAGTCATCATCGCCATTTCTTGCCCGTAATGACCCCTCTCCTACCACGCATTAGCAAGGAGCGCAACAATATGGGCAGTATTGTTGCGTGAATACTGTTTTCGTTTCTTATAGTATGTGGTAAATACTTATTAATATAATAACTCGCCGGCCAGTTACTTTAATGTATTGGGAAGTAAAGGAGGCGCATCGACGACGTGAAGGAGATGACTGATGTTCCGTACTGTTCTTCGTGACGCAACGGCGGGTGTAGCGCTTGCCGGTATCGCCTTGACCGCTCCAGTAGCCGTTCTGCCTATGAAGGCGGCTGCCCAGCAAGTAGCAGCGAATACTACGGGCGCGCCAACGCCTCCTGCGCCGAATTTTGCGCCCTGCGAGAAGATCAAAGACCCGGCCAAGGCTGCGCAATGCTCGCATGACGCCGTCATGCAGAACCTGCGGGAGAGAAACGAGGCGGCGCTGGCACGTCAGAAGGAGGCCGCTGCTCGTGCGGCAAATGCGGATGCTCGCGCCGCAAATGCCGATGCACGTGTGAAGAACGCAGACGCTCAGGTCGGTTGCGTCAATGACATTTCTGCGCTGCGTCGCGACCAAGGGTTCGGCGCCAAAGCCACGGAGATCGCTCGAGAAATTGTTAAAGCAAGTGGGCGCCCAGTGGCCGAGATGGATGCGTGCCATTTACGAGATGGCATCCGCGCGGGCTTGAAGCAGCTCAAGCTTCTCCCGGGCGATCGCGCATCGCTCAACTAATCTTACGCCATCCTGGGTGCTGAAGGCTTTGGCGGAGCCGCAGCGGTCTGTGTTTTATCAGCGGGAGCTTTGTCTGCTGGCGGTGCTGCTGCAGTCGTGGTGGCGGGCGCAGAGCCCGGTGCGGGTGCCGCTTCAGCACGGTGCTGCGGATTCTCTGGCTTTGCAGGTGCAGGGTCATCGAGATCGCCAAGATCAGCGGTCTTTTTTGCAGCGGCGGCTTGGTCTCTGACATCTGCTGCTTGTTCCTTAACCTCGGCAGCTTGCACTCTGACCTCGGCCCGCTGATGCTCAACGGTTGCCGTATGCTCGTTGCCAACCGTGGTGGCCCTGAATTGTTGTTGAATTCGCTTGTCGTCCTCAAGTCGTTGGACGCGCGCACGGTCTGATTCGCTTCGTTTAGCAATATCCTCCATGCGTTGCTTCTGTGCTCTGCCAGCTGCTTCGTAGCGGGCTTTCGCAGCTGCATCACTTGGATTGGCGAAATGCGCTGCTGCGGCGTGATCGAAGTCACGCATAATTCTGCTGGTTGATTGCTGTTCACCCGGCGGCAATCCCTGGATCAGCGCTTCTGTCGACTTCGCCGCCTTCTCGGCGTCGAAACCGCGCAATTTGGCGTGCTTGGCGAAGGCAACGATATCGGGCGCTTCGTAGAATGCTCCGTTCCGCAACGCCTTGTATCCGGTCTCGCGCAGGTTGGTCTCCGCGATGGCCTTGATCGCCGCTGGCCCGAGCTTCAATAAATCGGGATGGTTGGCCGCCCATGGCATTCCGAGGCGGAGCGCTTCGGCACGCGCTCCGGCAATTGCCTGCGCCGTAGCCGGTGACATGCGGTCTTCTCCAGCAAGCGCACTGAACCGCGCGCCTGAATCGCCACGAGGAGCGCCATCGCCTATACGCAGCAGGTTGGCACCGTTGTCGCGCGGAGCACCACTGCCATCGGGCAATGAGCGGGGATCGGTCTTGCCGTTTGCGGTGGCGCCTGTGCCGGCGAGGCTTTGGGCAGTGATGCTCTGCAACAGTCCGCCTGAGGTGGCAATGCTCTGCAACTGTTCGCGTGGTAGTTGGCGAATGAGGCGCTGCGCGACGGCGAGAGCTTGGCGAACCTGGGCAACATCGATCGGCCGGCCGGCAGTGTCGGCCTCGGCGCGGATGTTGCTCTCGATTGCCGTGAGTGCCTGCGCCTCCAGAGCGTCGGGCACAGTGTGTGCCTCGGGGTCACGTCTTGTGCCCTTGAAGAAGCTGGCGCGGCGCTGCTGCGAGCGGTCAGGCATCGGCTCTCCTCATCGGCAGTGCGATCTCATGGCCGAAGTCGAAGTAGCGTTCGCGGATGGTTTCCCCGCTTGCGTTGCGTTCGATCACAGCGGGTTCGCCGATCCGATGCGGCACGTCGTACTGGCAGTAGGCCTCGTAGAGCACGGTGCCACTCCCGTCGGTGCGGAGAATGGCCGGACCGTCGAGACGATGCTTGAGCAGGTGCGTACTGTCGTGCTCGGGCTCATACTGAGCGAGAAACCATTCCTCGACACGGCAACCTTCGTCGTCCTCGTATAAGTCGCAGAACTCAAGCCCCATCGTAAGGGCGGCGCGCACATACTCGGCGACCGGCGGCAGCTTGATCATTTCGGTTGGGCGATCGCTGAAGGCCTTTTCGAAGGCGGCGTCGTAGATGGCGGCGAAGTGCATCATCAGATTCATGTGGCGTTGGAGCCTGCGGTCGTAGCCAACGGCGTCGCCAAGACCGGTGCCGACCTGGATGAAGAAAAAGTAGCGTACATGCTTGGCGACCAATTCGCTGACCGCCGTGATGGCTTCGGGGCGGCGATCTGGTGCGAACAGCAGATTGGCGGCGCTACCTTCGTCCATCTCGTATGCGACGGCCTCGGCGATGGTCTCGATCTGCGGGTCGGTGAGCGGAACACTCATATGCATGGCGACCTCGCGAACGATGGCGCCGGTGAGATGCGAAAGGTTTTCGAAGGTCGGCGCGGTCATCGATGCTCCGTTGAGCGTTCGGCTTCGAAGAAGGGCTCGATCACGCGAATGAGTGCGCGCATGGATGCGGCACAAAAGCGCTTATCGACCGTCGAGAGGTTCCGCATGTCGCGTGGATGCAGGCGCAGAACGGCGTGGAGTGTGACTTCGTTGATGAAGGCTTCACTGTCGCGGCGCTTCAGGCATAGGCTATGATGGCGCACGACTGGGCGGATGGCACGAATATAGTCCATCTTGATGTGTCGCGTTTCAGGCTTTCTGCCGACCATTTCCTCTCCGTTATTTTAAGCGAAAGATAAATCGTTGAGATTAAAATGTGCCTAATATGAAATGTTAACCATGCCGTCAATAAATCCAATTTGCGTGACAATCTGCCGGGAAACGCGAGCATAGCCAGGTGTCAACAATATTGTCCAACACATGGCACCATTTCACCGGCAAGCTAGTTAATGTATCTTAATGTATGAAAGTTGGTTGCGAAAATCACGCGCAATATCAATTGATGTTTATTTGCTAATAATAGTATGATATCTCCGGCGATTTAGTAGAAGAAGGAAATCATGGCCAATGCGACAATAGCGGGTGTCACTGTAAAAACGCGGGGCGTGCAGATTTCGGAGCGAATAACTCAACAAGGCATCCTTCCGCCTCGCGATGCGACCGAGATCACAATCGAGAACAACAGTGGCCAGAATATTCGATGGATAAACATAGAAATTGGCTACTACATTCATCGCACCAGCCAATTCAAGCAGGCTGATGGAACAACTACTTATCTGCACCGTGGTTGGGTTAGCGAGAGAAGAGCACTCCAAAATCTGGAAGCTGGTTCAAGACGAACAATTTACTCCGACGATGACAATCCAAACGGCACAATAGCTTTCATCTATGGAGAGTTCACCGGAGGGCAGACATTCAAGTGCGACAAGGGCATAAGATTTGGGGTAGAGATAAAGCAATCTGGTTGCTTTATCGCAACAGCTGCATATCGTGATCATGATCATCCGTTAGTGATAGAGCTGCGCGGGGTTCGCGATGAGATCCTGGTCAGAACAGCAAAGGGAAGACGATTTATTCGCTGGTATTATCGAAATGGTCCGCATTTCGCCGCCATAGTTGCGCCTAGCCCCATTCTCAGAGCTGCAAGCCGCGCCATCTTGACGCCCATTGCGCAACTTGCCCGGTTGAGGCGTCGGTTCATCGCGCGCAAGATGCCATAATATTTCCAGATCCGTACAGACAGTAGTATTCGAAGACGCCAATATTGGATTGCGGATTTGTAGTTGCTTTGCACGACCGTCGGAGCGTGGGAGCCGCTCCGCAATGCGTTGGTGCCTATAATTATCTTCTATCTATTACTCCTTTTGTGATGTCGGAAATGCCTTCATGTGCTTAACGTCAATTTAATATTGTTTGCCTTATAATTACATTGATGATTTGGAAGATGCCTGGACACATATCGAAGCAACTGGACATTGCCATTCTCGTTGGAGCTGTCGCGTTAGCAGTAGTCGGCGGCTTGTACATTTTCGTCGAAGAGCTCCGTGGCCAATCAGTCGAAGTCACAAGAAGCGCTGCGGCCCAATCCGGGGATCATGCGCTGGACTTCGAACGAGATGTGTTGATCAAGTCCCAAATAATTCCTTCGCTGAAGGGCGCCTCTCCGACCTTGGGTGGACTGCGATCCACAGCGGGTGGAAGCGTGATTGCGCTGGCCCGCCAGAATCGGTTGGTGGGGATTGCTGTTGCCTATCCGGCTCGGACCGGTCAGGTCCTCACATTCTCAGATCAGGATCACGCTCCTATCGCCTCCGAGCATATTGGAAGTGGGGCGGGGATAGCTCTAGTCGGCGAGAAAACGCGCCAAATCCGCTTCCACCTGGATGGCGCCTTTGTTGAGGAGCTTGATTTGTCCGGAGCTGCGTTGCTGGCTCGCTGAATTAACTATTACTTTCATTGATTGCGAAATATAATAGCATTAATGAGGCTTGTTTTCTGTTCAGCATTATTTGTGTCGATGGTCGCATTTGCCGTTCTGCCGAATGCGGCCGCAGCTGCGCCTACGGGAGTCCAGGACGGGATGTTCGATTGCCTTGCAGGCAATCTGGATTGGGGCTGCAAGATCATCAACTACCTGTTCGCATCGACGGACAACACGGCCTACTACTGGAAAGACAATCAGGTTGTCGAAGACCATCCCATTTCCGCGATAGCTGCGCTGAGGGCGCTGTTGTGGTTTTTCAGTAATGCCCTGCTGGTGATTGCTTCGGTTAAGCTCCTCTATGAGCTGCTGCAGATGACCGCGGAGACGGCGCACACCGGTCAGATCGGCGGGAAGGATGCGAACCGGCTCTGGGCACCCATCCGTCTCGTGATTGGGATTGGTCTGCTTGTCCCACTCTATCATGGATCGGGTCTTGGCTCGGGCCAGTACATCGTCTTGCAGATTGCAAAGTGGGGCTCGGCTTTGGCCAGCCAAGGCTGGCGCGTCTTCGCTGAAGCCTTAACCGAAGATCAGAAGCTCTCGGCGCCCAGTGTTCCGCGCGTTCGGACTTTAGCTGTCAACGCGATCAAGTCGTATGCCTGCATGTACATTGTCAACTACTACGCCCGTGAGACCGACACACCAAAAGAGCG
This sequence comes from Hyphomicrobiaceae bacterium, assembly GCA_033812735.1. Lineage (GTDB taxonomy): Bacteria > Pseudomonadota > Alphaproteobacteria > Rhizobiales > Hyphomicrobiaceae > JABFRJ01. The sequence continues at coordinate 79,207 of JAPXTA010000001.1, forward strand.
GGTAGTCGACGAGAGCCAGCCATTGGGCGATTCTTCTCGGGTCGTGTTCCGTAACGAAGCCAAGAACAATGTCTGCGGGACGATCACGTTCAAGGTGCCGAAGACGCAGTTTTCCAGCTACGACGATGCGCGCATCTCGCTGCAACTGACGCAGATGAACCATGACGACTTCATCAGGGCCATCCCGAACCTGAAGAAGATCGGCTTCGACATGGCCGACTATCAGTTGCCCGAGAAGCTGAGCAACGAAGAGCCGTCGACGCGATCCATCGACGAGGCAGTGCGTGAATACCAGAACGCTATCGCTCAGCGGCTGAAGAGCTCAGCTATCACCCAGAACGCCCTGAAGGAGATCACTGCGAAGGTGCAGCAGGCTGCTGACACGCAGGGCTGGACTTCGGCGGGTTCGTGGTTCTTGGCCATCACGCGGGCGCAAGGCCAGATCATCACCGGCGGGCTCAACATTCCCGACGCGAGTGGTCCTGACCCCGCGCGCGTTGCCGCTGCGAGCAGCGACGCGGCGCGTGACTACGCGAAATTCGAGACTTGGCTCAACGAGTCCTATCGTTCGCAAGATCGGAATCCGCCAGCGCAAGGAGGTGCAGGGGCACCAGGCACCAACTGGAACACGATCACGGTTGGCGAAGAGCGCAGCTATATGGATTCGCTTCGCGAGTATGCTGAAGGCGCGGGGCAAGTGACGATCGATACCGTGTTGGGGTGGCTGGACTCCGGCGCTCAGGCAATCGGATTGTGGGATTCGGACCCGCGCAAGGCATTTGGTGATTTGGGAGGGAGCAGTAATCCATTCGGCGAAATGGCCGCTCTTGGCCATCGTAAAATCCGGCTTGGCTTGGACTATTTCGGTCTTGCCATACTTGCTACGACAGGTGGTGGGCTACTGAAAGCTGGGGGTAAGATCGCAGACAAACTTGGTGCGCCGGGTTGGATTGAAGGACTGTCTGCAGCGCTCGGGACTGGATTAAGCGTAGTGGCAACCATTGTCATGCTTATCGCAACGCTATTTTTGCTGGCTGGTGTTATTTTGGCATTTATTGTCCCGATGTTACCATTCACGAAATTCTTTTTCTCGATTCTCACCTGGCTCGCCAGCCTGTTCGAGGCAATAGTGCTCGTGCCATTCATGGCGTTGGCCTTCTTGACACCAAAGGGCGAAGGTTTTGCAGGGCCCAATACGCGCAATGCGTTCTTCCTGATCTTCCAAGTTTTTCTGCGTCCAATCCTCTGCGTAATAGGTCTCGTGGCTTCGATGATCCTGTTCTACGTCGCAGCCAAATTCTTGAATGCGTCATTCTACGAAGCCACCAGCGGCGTTGGGATCTACGAAGGCAGCGCGATGAAGTTCATGCAGAAGCTCGTATACAGCATCATGTACGTGGCGCTCGTCTATACTGCCGCAAATACTACTTTCAAGATGATTGAGCACCTCCCGAAGCACGCGCTGCGATGGATGGGGGGCGGTGCCCAAGAGGAAAGTTACGATGATCATAGCACCTTCGGACAGCTAGCGGCAGCGGTCGGCGGGCAGCAGCTAATCAACAATCTACAATCTTTGCCGGAAAAGTTTACTGGGGTTGTGACAGGACCTGCGCAGGCCATTGCTGATAGTATAGGTGCTAAGCAAGACTCTGCGTCGGCAAAAGGAAAACAAAATCAACTGGTCAATAGCCAACTTCTTGCGGGCGGCGGGAGCCTCCGCCACGGGATGACCGAGAAAGAAGAAAACGCGGTAGATATGTCTGACGTCCACATCAATCAGACTCAGTCGCGTCTTGATGTCGCTCGCGGTCAGGCCGCCGATTTCCAACAGCAAATCGACAATGACGTAGCAGCGTTGGGCACGCCGGGACTTCCTCCTGCTCGTCGGGCTGAACTTGGCCAGTCGATCCAGAGAAATGTCAACAATCTTGCGGCTATGGGCATTGCAGCCCGCCTCCCAGCGGCGGCAACGCCCGGTTACACATTGCCACCACCCTCGATACGCCCAAGGCGAACGAACGAGATCAACGATCTTGAGGTCCGATTGTCAGAGTTGCTCGCCAATAGGAATGCATAACCACGAGCTAAGCTGTGGTTGTTGGCAGCGCCGCCGCGGCTTTCTGAACAGGATGTTGGCGTGCTGCTTGTCTATGAGCGAACTCTTCTGGTTCAGTTGTAGACTGCACGGTGTGTCGATTTGCCAGTGAGGCATACGGCGTAGTCGGAATAGGTTCAACGTGCTGAGCGCTTGGAGGACTGGGCTCAGCTTTCAGCTTTGCCTTGTCTAAGAGTGGATCGACGACGAAGTGAGAAACGACGCCTCCAACTATCAGACTGCCCACAGCGATCGTTGTGCTGCCTGCAACGGTAGCTGCAACAGCAGGGGCTGCTGCGGTAGCCAAGGCTGTTGCGCCGACCATCAATCCGATACCGACGCCGAGCTTTGTCGTCTCGACCGCTACGTTCCATGCCTTCTGCCATCCCGAGGTCTTTGTGTCGCTGTAGGCATCCAGGATGCCTTGGACAGGCGCTCGGGCGACGTCCCCCCAGCTCAAATCGGTATACTTTTCTTTGACGAATGCGGTAGCCGCCGCAAGTAAGCCCCAGCCGAGAAGCGTTCGTGGCTTAGGCAGCTTATGAGTTGACGGTTCGGCCATGGAAATCCTTTGTATATCACCGATATTAATGTTTTATAATTAATTCCATGTTAATTATGCTGCATTCGATGATTTGATTTGATGGGCAGCCGTATTGCGGTTTGCAATTTTCTATATTGTAACTGGAGTAATAAATGGCCATTTGGGACAAGATCGTTGGGCGTGTATTTGGCGCGGCGATAGAGCGCAAGGTCGCAGAGCGAGTTGCAGCCGAAGGAGCGACACGAGGCGCGACGGAGAGAACTGCGACTGCAGCCGCAAGCGAGACTGGCGCACGGGCGGTGATTGAAGGGGCCACTGAGAGGGTTACCGTGAAGCCTGCGTCTAGTGTACTGTCCAAACTTTGGAATACAGGTAGAGAAGGTGGCTACGGGGCCGGAACTTGGCTTGGAGACGTAGCCGGTCGCTGGGCGATCCGAGGCCCTGTAAAAGCGGCGCGTGCCGCGCTCGGCATTAGCGTGGTCGCAGACGTTGGAATGAACGGTGTAGACCCAAGAGGTTGGACCGTTACCCCGCAGATTTTGCGCGACGGTAAGGACATCGTGACAGGGGCGAGAGCGCCTATCGACGTTGCGACGGGACACATCACCAAGGGTGTTCAAGCCCTGGGCCAGAAACGACCGGATGCAGCGCAAGCACCTATCGACACGAGAGCATTGGAGGGGCAAGCCCCGCGCATGAAAAGCGTTCGCGAAGGTCTCGCGAAGGGAGACCGTCCCGGCGTTGAACCCTATGTTCCGCCGAAACAAGCTCCGCGACAATTGTCGCCGGAAGAACAAGCCCGGCAGGATCTTGCAGATCGGAGAGCGAGTTCCCGGCGTTCTGCTGACCTTGCTGCGCATGCGACGCTGTACGCTGCCGCTGGAGATGAGGGACGGGCAGAGCTGATAGCGAAATCAACATGGGGTCGGTTTTTGGCTGCCACGAAGCATGACGGCACGCGGCAGTTGGTTTACGAGACGGGCGACCAGGCCGCTCGCCGACCAGCGATATTCCGCGGTGCGAACGGTGTGCAAGTACGCGTCGATCCTAAGGGCGAAGCGTTTGTCGTGACCGATCAGGGTGTATTGGCGTCGCCGGCTGGTTCGAAAAAGGTCGAGATCGATGTGTTTCGCGTCCAGCCGGACGGATCACCAGGGAAGAAGCTCGATACGATCAAGATCGACGAATTTCCAACAGGTCCAGAGCGGCGCGGTGACGTCGCTCCGCCTGCGACGCGACGGTCGCCTGGAGTTGCGCCAGGCTAGGTCGTCAGCACCCGTTACCGAATACCGCTGTCATTGGACTGAAAATGCAGCGTTCGTTCGCCAGGCCAGCAAGAATGTCGGGACTAGGGTTGATTTTTCTGAATGAGTTATCGTGCGACTATTGGAGTTGACGTTTCGCGAGAGCGCGCTTTGCTTTTTGGTCGGATCGCTGCAATTGACTCGGCCACGACATGAAGCGCGGTTCTGAGGCGGCGCAGATGAGTGAAGTTGTGAGCAACTACGCCGTTGGCAACAAAGGTGTGTTCGCCTTCTGTGACCAAATTGTAGACTGGAACCTTGTCAGGGAGCGACGTGATGCTGTTAATCTTGGCGGCGTCTCCCGTAGCAAGGATCATTTGATCACTTGGCTTGAGCCGGTCAATTCGGCGCCATCCGCTGCGTGTGAGTACGGTATGGTTAGGTGTGGCCCGCAAGGACGTGCCGTTGCTGAGCTCGACAGTCACAATTCTTGCGGGCTTGTGTGATTTCAGCCGAGACACTTTGCGCTCAACTAATTGTGATCGTGTTGCATCCCACGACATCACGATTGTACCAGGCGCAATTGTGCTTATCCGGCGACTCCCACCGGGTGTCTGGATATCAGTGTCGCCGGGAAAACAGCTCTGCGAGTGCTGAATTCCTTGGCGATAGGAGTCGTTGTTGTTGTATTTGTCGCTATCGTAGTAGCCGCCACTGCCGTGATTGTATCCATCCCAATAGTCATTTTCGTCGCTCATTCCTGCCTCCATAAAAATAATGCAAAATGATTATTGCAAGTAATCATCGACAAGGTGCAAGTTGTTTCTGAAGTGAAATAATACTTTCGTGTCGTTTGGCCATTTTGAGTAAATAGGGCAATCAAAATTGTTATATTTGCGAGCGTTGGGTCGATACGGGTTGTGCTGGGCGACGCTGCGTTTGGTGAAGCGGCAGTAATGAGGTGCTTGATATCAACCTAATGGGACGGTGAGTGGTTTTATATCTACCTGTCTCATTCGAGTCTTCATCCATCGCAGGCAAGGGATGGGTGCCATGAGCAAGCGCAATCAAGCAGCGCAGCAGATTCACATTCAGTGGACCGCTGGGTCAACTGACGAGCTGTGTGATTCCAGTCAACCTTCGAGAGTCCAAATCAAAGCCTTGGCGATCGCCCTTGGCCATCTGGCGGCCCGGATGGAGCGCGCTCGCGCGAAGCGGACCAAAGCGACTTGCGCCATGATTTCGGCTGCAGGAACGGGTAGGAAAGAAGCTTCCTCGTAAGCCATACCCGATCAGCGAAGCCTGTAGCGGAGTGATGTGATGCGCGCTGCCATCTACGCCCGGTTCTCAAGCGATCTTCAGGATGCGAGATCAATCACGGATCAGGTTAGCTTGGCGCGACGATATCTCGATGGGCGCGGTCTCCTGTTCGCGGGTGCCTATGAAGATGCGGCGATCTCCGGCGCGTCGGTCGTCAACCGCCCGGGCCTGCAGCGGCTCTTGAGCGATGCCGCGACGCGGAAGTTCGAGGTGCTGGTCACCGAAAGCTTGGACCGTCTTTCGCGCAGCCAAGCAGACATCGCTGCGCTCTATGAGCGGCTCAACTTCCTGGGCGTCCGGATCGAAACGCTCGCCGATGGGCACGTATCCGAAATCCATGTCGGGTTGAAAGGGACGATGTCGGCGCTGTTCTTGAAGGACCTCGCGCAGAAGACCAAGCGCGGGCAGATGGGGCGAGTGAAGGCTGGTCGCATACCTGGAGGCAAGAGCTACGGTTACGACGTCGTTCCTGCCGGTGAAGATCGTGGTCGCCGGGTCATCAACGAGCGCGAGGCTGCTGTCGTCCGGCGCATCTACACCGAATACACGCAGGGACGAGGGACGCTGGCCATCGTCAAGTCTCTCAATCAAGAGGGAATCCCTGGTCCGACCGGGAAGCCTTGGAACCTATCGACTGTCGTCGGCTCGCCCAAGCGGCGCAATGGGCTCCTGAACAACGAACTCTACAACGGCGTGATCGTCTATAACCGCCAACGCTTCATGAAGGACCCGGCGACCGGGAAGAGGGTGTCGCGTCCCAACCCCGAAAGCGAGTGGGTGCGCCAGGATGCGCCGGAGCTGCGGATCGTCGACGAAGATGTCTGGCAGGCGGCGCAACAGCTGCGAGAGTCTCGGAGCACGCCGCACTTTTATCATCGACGCCGTCCTCAGCGCCTTCTGTCTGGGCTTATCTACTGTGGCTGCTGTGGTGCCAAGTTTAACATCGTGATGCGTGATTACATGAGGTGCTCGGCGCGGACGAACAATGGTCTTTGTCCGAACAGCCGTAGCATCAAGATGGCCGAGGTCGAACAGCGGGTGCTCGCAGCTTACGAACGTGAGGTGCTGTCGCCGGAGATGATTGAAGTTGCTCTCAGGGCATACAGCGATGACCACGCTCGGGCGCTCGGCGACAGGGATGCAATGCGCGAACGGCTTCAGAATGAATTGGCCGACATTGAGCGGAAGTCGAGCCGCCTGCTTGGGCTGGTGGAGGACGGACACGCCGATCCGGCCGTCGCCGGTCCTCGATTGAACGAGCTCGCGACAAGGAAGCGGCAGCTCACGTCAGAGCTTGCCCTGAGACCGAATGACGCTGCACCAGTGACGGTGACCGACGGCGGTGCTGCTTACCGCGCCCTGGTCGGCGACCTCAGATCGCATCTTTTGGAGGCCCAGGAGTTGGAGGTCGATATCGATCCAGCTTCCCAGGTCATTAGAGGGACGATCCGGCGCATCACCGTATTGCCGCCAGAGGAAGAGGAACGCCAAGCCCTTGAAATTGAAACAGGACCTTGGATGAATGCGCAGCGTGCTGAGCAGTACTGCGAAAGTGGTTGCGGGGGCCCGCAACCAATCAACTATGTCGTGCACGTACTTCCTGCGGCACCGTCGGATACGTCATTTGTTGTGCAGCGGTCGCGTGACCTCGCCGTCGCCGCATAGGTAACGGCCTCTTCCGTTTTCTGATCCTTTTTCTGTTCACTGCTTGCGCGGCCCGTCGTTTGCATTTTCTCCGGCTTCGCCCGTGCCTGTTTCTGCGATCATGGGTCGTTTATACAGCTCCGAAAATCCGCATGCACGACATCAACTTGATATCATCTATTTTTGCTGCACTCCGCGTATTGGCCACCTCGCGCTGAAGTCACTGCGCTAAAGAACCTGATACCAGCTTGATTTGAAGCTGGTTTCTTTCATCGCGTTTGCCGCGTCCATAAATCTTGTCCGTCGACATGCGGACGAGGCTGATGGCGAAGACCTCAGACATCGCTGAAACGTTGACGTGGCGCTCGGAAAGTCCGTGCGTCTCGCCAGAAGTCGGCGTCGGTCTAGACGATCAAGTGCTTACGATCGCCGACGATCTCCCGCACGACGCAGCCATCAGCTCATCCGAAATCGACGCCATCGAGCGCTACATGAGCGACGTCCTCGATGTGGTGCTCGGAAGTGGTCAGGCCAAGTGAGGAACATACGCGATGAGTAAGAACGGCAACGAAGACGACAGGGATATCATCCGCGAGTTTGCGCACGAACTTTACAATTCGTGCGATCCCGCGCTTCGCGATGACCTGTTGCGATACGTCCGGCGGATGTCTTTCCCGCTTCACAGGAAGCGGCACGAGCGGTTCGTCCGAGAGCTCTCAGAATGCTTCCCAGCTGGCGACAGCTCTGACACATTGAGACAGTCCGACGGGAAATAAGGGTGATGCCATGCACGCGCAGACGCCTCGTTCGAAATCGAAGTCCGAGGCGCCTGTGCTCCGTGCGGCCCTCTACTTGCGCGTATCGACCGGGCGTCAGGCCGAGCACGACTTGTCAATTCCCGATCAACGGGCCCAGACGGCCAACTGGGTTGCCGCGCGCGGCTGGACGCTGGCAGCGGAATACGTCGAGCCCGGCGCGTCGGCGACCGATGATAAGCGTCCAGAGTTCCAGCGTATGATCGAGCGCGCCTGCGACGGCGACAATCCGTTCGACGTCATCATCGTGCATTCGTACTCGCGTTTTTTCCGCGATGCGTTCGGCCTTGAGTTCTATGTCCGCAAGCTGGCCAAGCATGGCGTCAAGCTGGTGTCGATGACGCAAGAACTGGGCGACGATCCTGCGCAGGTCATGATGCGACAGGTTATCTCGCTGTTCGACGAATATCAGTCGAAGGAAAACGCCAAGCACGTTTTGCGTTCCATGAAAGAGAACGCTCGGCAGGGGTTCTGGAACGGTTCGACGGCACCATTCGGTTATCGCACCGTGGAGGTCGAGAAGCGTGGCGCACGGGTAAAGAAGCGGCTTGAGATCGATCCGGTTGAAGCCGAGCAGGTCCAATTCATCTTCAAGCTGGTCGTGGGCGGTCACGAAGGCAGCCCGCCGATGGGCACAAAGGCTGTCGCGACCTGGCTGAACGAGCGCGGTTATCGGACGCGCAAAGGCGGCATGTGGGGCAATGGCACCATCCATCAACTGCTGACTAACCCAGTCTATGGCGGCCGTTGGCGGTTCAATCACGTCGACAGCAAGACACGTCGCGAGAAGGCTGATGCCGAACAGATTTTCGCCGATGCGCCGGCGATCATCGCTCCGGAGGTGTTCGAAGGTGTGCAACGGCTATTGAAGGGCCGCAATCCACGCATTGCCGCGCCGCGTTCGGTTACTGGACCGATTTTGCTGACCGGACTGGCATTCTGCAACTTGTGCCAAGGCGCGATGTCACTGCGGACCGGCACGTCGAAGACCGGCAAGGTGCATCGGTACTACGCCTGCTCGACGTGCGCGCGAAAGGGCAAGAAGGCGTGTCCTGGTCGCACGGTGCAGATGGATCGGCTCGACACTCTCGTGACCAAGCATCTGATGGACAAGCTGCTGACCGGTGATCGGATCTGGGAGTTGCTGTCGACGCTGGCCACGCGGCGAGCAGAACGCGCTGCATCCGTTGATGGTCGGCTCGCCGCCTTGGAACGCGAAGCGGCCAATGCCGAAGAGAAGCTGAAGCGTCTCTACAAACTAATCGAGGATGGCGTCGCCGAAATGGACGACCTGCTTAAGGAACGCATCACGGCTTTGAAGGCCGACCGCGATCGCTCGAAAGAGGCGCTGGCGAGAGCGCGTGGCAACGTGAAGGCCAAAGCCGAAGTGACCGAGGCAGCGGTCGCCAAGTTCAGCGAGCTGATGCGGCAGCGCATTCAGGAAGGCGAGACGCCAGCGCGCAAGGCGTGGCTGACGTCCATCGTCGACCGAATTGAGGTCGATGACGGCATCATTCGGCTGTACGGCCGCAAAGACGTTCTAGAACAGTGTGTTATGGCCGGTACGGTTGCGACCCCTGGGGTTCGCACATTTGTACCGGAGTGGCGCACCCGACAGGATTCGAACCTGTGACCTCTGCCTTCGGAGGGCAGCACTCTATCCAGCTGAGCTACGGGTGCTTGAGCCACGTATGGCGAGCGAACGCGTTCTACCGCATCGCGGCGCTCGCTGCAAACGCCGGTTTTGCGTTCGACTGGTGCCGTTCTTGGCGGGGACCCAGTGTTCCGACTGGTGATGGCTGCCGGATGTCGCCATGAAGTAAGTATTTGAATTGTAATGTATTTTACAAGTTTTTGTTCGTGTTTGAATCCCGCAGCGCGATGCGGCAAGCCGAGAATACGGTTCGGGAGTGGTCAACCGGCATAGAGAGTGAGACTGCATGGCGCCACTTGCACCCGAGCTTTTTGATTCTCACTGCGGCATGAAGTGGCGACGTCGGCTGTGCGAAACGTGGAGAGTGTGCTCTCGCATCGAAAACGCCATCCTGCTCGGCTGCCTTTCACGAGGAAGCGATGCATGCGTCACCCTTTGGATGCCGCCGGTGCGCCTATGGCAATCTCAATTTTGATCGTCGTGGGATGGTTTGATTGACGACGTCTTGGCGGCGGCGATTGCGGCGAAGTCCGCGAGTGAAGTTGCGGAGGTGACATCGGCATAGGAGAGCCGGATGCCGAAATGGCGCTCAATCGCCAGTGCGAGATTTATATGTCCGAAACTGTCCCATCCAATCGTCGATCCATGGCGACTCGCCATTGAAAGCGTTTCGATCGGAGCATTCAGCACGCGAGCCGCCAGCAGTTTGATCTGTGTCTCGGTCGTTCCTCCGTGGAGCTCGCTTGCCTCACTGGCTTGGTGTGTCTTGTATAGCTTTAGCAACGCAGTCTGGTCGATCTTGCCGACTCCCGTGACGGGTAAGCTGTCGACAGTCAGAATATCTCGAGGTTGGCGAACTGAAGCGAGGCTTTGTTCCAGGTCGTGTCGAATCCGGGTAGCGGCCTCAGCCTCGCTGGTTTCGACGAAACTGATGGGAGCAAACTCGTTGATCGCTCCTGTGACCCGAATGAGGATTGTTTTTGAGGCTTTTACATATGAAAGGCGGGAAAGTGCATCGTCGATCTCTTTCGGATGCACGAGTACACCGCCGATATTGCGGGCTTCATCAGCTCGCCCGATGATCTCGTAAAGGCCGTCGCGACGATGCAGCGCCATGTCCCCCGTTTTGAACCACCCATCTTCGAGTGGCGCTGGTTCAAAGTCGGTTCCCGTCTCGTAGCCGTCGAAGATGCTGTCGCCCTTCAGATGCAGGATGCCTGCGCGGCCAGCTTCCACATCGCGGCCGGTGTCGTCTCTGACAGCAGCCTGAATATCGATCGGCTTGCCGACGGAGTCGTAGTCTATCCGGTTCCAGGGCAACGCGAAGAGACTACCATTCACTGTCTCGCTCATGCCGTAAATGTTCACCACCGGCGCGTATTGAGCTTCAAGCGGTTGCCACAAGGGAGGCTTCAAGCGTTCAGCGGAGCTGACGATCACTTTCAGCTGAGCGAGTTGGCGATCCAGCGGGCTCGGGCTAAGCCGCAACATCATGTCGAGCATTGTAGGGACCGAGACTAAGACCGTGGGTTCATCTCGGGTCATCAATTCGGACCAGACATCGAGTTCGTTAAACGAGAATCTCGGTGGCCGGACCCAGGTCATTCCCGCCCAGCCACATATCAACGGACCATGAAAGAAGCCGTCCGTATGTTCGAGAGGCAACCCATTGACCAACGTCATCGCCGGTTCATAGCGCAGCGTTTTGCGGAAGGTTTCGAGGTGAGCAAACAGCGCCGAACAGGACCACCGTACTCCCTTTGGCGTTCCGGTTGAGCCCGAACTGAAGATGACGACTGCGCCGGCCGTCGTCACCGCTCCTGATTTAGGGAGCCTAGCTTGCGAGGGTTGCAAGGCATCGACGAACGGTTGAAACTTGATCTTGCCAAATAGGCGGGAGAGCGCCGAGGGATCGGGCGCCAATAAAACGGTGCTCTTCGCTCCGTCGAACAATGCCGCTTTGCACCCGATCCTCGCGAGTTGCTGCTGGATCGAGCCGCCCGACTCTCCAGCTGGTACCACTACGACTGTAATTCCCTCCATCAAACAGGCGAACGTACAGACCGCTGTTGCGAATGGTTCGGCCGAGGCGATAGCAAATCGATCTCCAGCTCGCAGAGTGGCGCGATCGAACCAACCGCACATACTTTCAATGGCGCTTATCAGTTCACGATAGGAGCGCCTGCCTTTTGGCTCGGCCAAGAAATTCAGCCCCCGCGCTGCAAAATCGGAGAGTCGGCCGAAGAGTTCTGCGCTGCTCACGACTGATTGGCTCCGTGGCCATCGTTTGCTTGCATCACCTCCAATTTGCCCGAAGCCGTGCGGCTGACGGTGCCCGGGTAAATCTTGATGTCAGCGTACGTGCTGCCAAGAGCACGACAAAGGTCGGCCTTCAAATTTGCAGGCACGCGGGCCGCATTCACGACGCACCACTATCCGGAGTGATCGGGTAGCGGTCGCACAGCTGCGTCGCTCACGCCTGCGTGTTCGCGGAGCCACGCCTCGACCCGATCTGGAAAGAGCCAACCTTCGCCGGTCTTGGATTTTATCGCGTGACCAGCGCGTCCCTTGAACTCGATTTCGCTGCCGTGTTTCGCAACAAGGTCTCCAGTCCACACGATTGGCTCGCAGCGTGGCTCTTGTGCGACGTAGCCGTAAAATGAGTGATCGCACTCGATGCCGAGTTCGAAGAGTTGGCTGTCGATCGCGCGAAGATGCTGTCGAACCCCAGGCAATGGCGGCGCCATGCGGCCCGGCCTGTAGCTCCCAATCGCTTCACACATGACGATGCCTGCTGTTTCGGTCTGTCCGTAAGCGTTGACGACGTCGATGCCGTAGGCATCTCGAACAGCTCTGCTAGCGCGATCGTCATACAAGGACCCGCACGACATAATGGCGCGAAGTTCAGTCTTCTCGCCGGCCATCCAGCGCGAGGCAAGATCGAGAAGGCGTACGAAGCTTGCGCCTGACAACACGACCGCAACGTCAGAGCTAAGAACGCGCTTTGCGTATGCGAGGTCTCGTTCGTGAGCCCCTTCGAAGAACTGCACGTCGTGACCATACCTGAGCGCTAGCATGAAAGCGCGCAACCCTCCCATTGTGTGTACCGGTGAGAGGCTGCCATAGGTCTCACCTGCCTTCAGTCGGAATACTTCGATCAGCAAATCGGCCGAAGCCTCGATACCCGAACGGGTCAGCAGAATTCCTTTGGGTTTGCCCGTGGTTCCAGAACTCATAACGACAGCGGCGGGAGCACTCGGCGGGCTTGGAAATTTCAATTCAGAGTATACAGGCCCCACCGCTGCGTCACCCAAGGTGATGTCCTCTGCAACGACGAAGTCCTTATCAGAAAGCATCTCGACGGCGGTCTCCACGCGTCCCGCGAACACGACAATCTGTCCGGCAAGCCAGCCGGCAATCAGATGGAAGAGGCACAAGGACGGGTCGTGCGTTTCGACAACCCGATAATTGGCCAGGCGATTTTGCTGGGGATCATTGCTCAGATTGCTGAGAATTGACGCAAGTGATCGCGGACGCAGCCCAACAGCTTTGATAAGCGTGGTGCGTGATGGAATGCCGTAGTCGGCGCTTTGCTCCATTGCGGTCCCCGCTGGGGGTAAGGAAGGTGGTATGGCAGTACACCTCTCACATCTCAATTGGAGTAGGCTAGTCACCTTCTGCGCTGCAACTCGGCGGGATGTGTTTTGCACAGGGCCATTTGCGATCGTTACAGCAGTCGCCGTCGCTACCACTATCGTCGGTGCTGCGATCGCAATGGTCACGCCGGCAACGTCGGCATTCTTCAAAGAGGGGCCGGGCTATTGGGCGATTGATGGTCGTGACGACCAAGCCTTTGTAACGGCAGCGGCTGCGTACTCAAATCGCAATAAATCAGACACGTTGAATGTGTTCTTGGTCGGCAATTCGCTGATGCGCTCGGCGTTTGGTGCTCCCGAATTTACGCAAGAGGTGATCCGCCGCGTCGCGGGTAGACCGGTGACAGTTGTTTCGTTGGCGGCTGGCGGCAACACTGCGATGCACATGTTTGCGTTGCTGGAGATTGCAAGCGCTTCTCGGGGGGGGGCATCGCGGTCATTGGTGTCAGCGAACTCACTCTTGGTTTGTCGAAACGAGAACGGCGTCTATTGATCGAGCGGGCACCAATAGGGCTTGTGGCGTGGTGCGCGCGCGGTGCGGCCCGTCTGAAGTACGGGTCGGAGTTGAGCGTCGATCCTTTCGGAACCGCGCATGCATGGCAATTTTATCGCTCACGGTGGCGCAGAATTTATGAGAATCTGCGCGCCGATCGCCGCTTCGTTCAGGACACTCAATTCGCTTTTGAACGGCGGGTGGGGGGCATCGCGCCTGCAATTCCGGTCGCACACCTCAAGCAGCGAATGGCGCGCCAGCTTGCCGCTGTCGAAGAGAATGCGGATGACGTGCTGTCGGAATTGCGCATGATGTTGGCTCATTTTGAGCGACGCACCGACATCAAGATTGTGATGATGCTCGATACACTCAATCCGGCACCTTTTGAGGACGACAAGCTTGCAGGGGCTCTTGGCCTAGCCCGCATACGCATTGAGGCGTTTGCTCGCTCTTCGCGCGTCGATCTTATCACTTCCGTGCGTAGCGCCGCGAATGCGTCCGGCAGCTTCATCGACTACGGCCATATCGGACGTGAGAGCACCCGGGACCGGTTGCGCCATGCGCTTGCCGGTTCGTTGGCACCAGCGATTAGGAGCTTGCCATGATGGCGGGTTCGACGAACAGGCGCCGGGCCGTGATGATCGCTGTTGAGGTCGTCCAAGGCATCGCGTTTGGCCTGCTGCTGGCGCTGGCGTTGCTCGTTCTTGCCTCAACTCCGCCTGATGTGCCGCTGTTTCGATACCAACAGTTCTAGTGCAACTGCCATGGAGCGCTTGATCCTTCCAATCAGTTATGTGGCGATCGTGTTGGTGTATTGGTTGGTGCCATTGCGCTGGCGGATGCGTTTCCTGACGTGTGCGTTCGCGGCGGTGTTGTTGACGTTTGCGCCGGTGCCGGTCTCCATCATGCTGTCGATGTCGGTCGCGACGTTCGCCGTCTTCAACGCGACCACGCTTGCACCGCTTAGGTCGACCTGGCCTGGCATGTTGCTTGTGGTAGGCTCCATTTGTGTTTACCTCGTCGTCGTCAAATATATTCCGGCACTTTCCGTTTTGTTCGGCTCTGGACTGGAGGCCGGTCGCGCTGCCGTTCCTCTGGGCCTCAGCTATCTCACCTTTCGTCTGGTCCACTATGCCGTCGAGTCCCGAAATGGGCGCCTTCCGGCGCACGCTTTCGGCGAGTTCATGGCTTACGCGATGTTCCTGCCGATTTTCTTCGCCGGCCCGATCGAGCGGTTCGATCGTTTTTTCGCGAATCAGAAGCATTCATTGGACGCTGCTGACTGCTGGGGTGCTGCCGATCGCATCATCAAGGGACTGATCAAGGCTTTTGCACTGCCTGCATTGATGATGGTCATAGTGCCTTGGCCAACGTTTGCGGAAGCGGTTCAGAGCGTGCTGGCGAGCACTGGCCAGCGCAGCGTCGCGGACGTTTGGCTCATCCTTACCGTTGCAACATTGGCCTACTACCTGAACTTCGCAGGTTATTCCGACATGGCTATTGGCGCGGGGCGCTTGCTCGGGTTCCGAATTTCGGAAAACTTTGCCAATCCGTTTGTGTCCACCAGCCTCACGCAGTTCTGGTCACGATGGCACATAACACTTGGCGATTGGTGCCGGGCTTACGTCTTCTTTCCAGTCGCTCGCGTCCTCAAGAGCGCTGCGCTCGGCGTACTAGCGACTTTCGCCGCTATCGGTCTTTGGCATGATGCCGACCTGCATTGGCTTTGCTTCGGACTATGGCACGGCGTCGGTGTTCTGGTGGCGACCCGCTTCCGGCAGCTGGGGTGGCGCTTGGCGCCAAATCCTACCCTTGAAGCCGTGGCAGGTTGGTTCCTGACGACGGTCTACGTGACGCTTGCGTCCGCCTTTACCCTTCTCTCCCATGGCCATTCGATCTGGGACTCTGTGCGGCTGATAGGGCTCGCACTCGGTGCCCGCATTTGAATTCAAGTTCTCCGCGAGAAGGCGCGGCTTCCAGGCAACAGATCAATGCAAATGCATCGTTCAACTTGAGATTGGTATTAGTTGGCAGCTCTCGCGTCTTGCCAAATCGGCAGGGCTAGTTAAGTTGTGGGCTGATCGTCCGTTATCTGTGTGAATTGCGGCCTCTGTCCTGCGTTTGCGTCTCCTCGACCCAAACACTCAAAGTCTGACCCCTTAGCGGCGTCATGGCTCGGTTCCGCAAGGACACGCGAAAATGCATTTGTCACGCATGATCCGTTCGGCCGTTGTACTCATTGGAACCGCCGTCGCTCTTCTCGGACCGGCGTGGTCCACGAGCGCGATCGCGCAAACGACGGACACGTGCGCGACGATCGCCGCGGCTCCCGCGCCGTTCAACAGCTTTCCGCCAACCAACGATCGCCGAAGTTTTGACGTCAACCTGCGCGCTGGTGATCGCGTGCGCCTGAACATTTCGTCGGTTCAATACAACGTCCCACCGGATCCGGAAGTTCTCCGCGATCATTTGGTGCAGATTTCCTCGGACAATCCGAGTTTTACGCCAATAGCCGATTGGGTGCTGCAGGCGCCTGCGCCTCCAGGCTCTGCGCCTTACGAGTTCATCGTTCCCTTTGACGGCCTTTATACACATTCGACACAAGCGACGGCAGCTACTCGTTCAACACGCAGCGAAGCGTGAGCTGCATACCGGTTTCCGGCACCCTGCAACTCGTGAAGCGAACGACGGGCGGCGATGGCACGTTCGCATTCACGTCGGCGGAGCTGTCGAACCCGTCGCTGACGACCGTATCCGGCGTGGCGCAGACCTCGGCGACTCGTCTTGCACCCGGCACCTACGTCCTATCGGAACCGGCAACGGCAGGCTGGGATCTAACGTCTATAGCCTGTACAGGCAATGCAACGGCGGCGACAGTCACCCTCGCGACCCGAAGCGTATCGGTTCCAGTTGCTGCAAACGAGACTGTGGTTTGCACGTTCAACAATCAGCGCCAGACGGGAACACTTCAACTCGTCAAGCGCTCGGCTGGGGGCGATGGCACGTTTGCGTTTACGTCGGTTGAACTTTCAAACCCATCGCTGACGACTGTCTCGGGGACGGCCCAACAACGGCCGCAACCGTTGTTTCCGGCACATATACGCTGACGGAAGCGGCGTCTGCGGGCTGGGATCTGACGTCGATAGCCTGCGCGGGCAATGCGTCGGCGGCAGCGGTGAACCTCGCGGGCCGTAGTGTTTCAGTACCCGTAGCTGTGAACGAGAACGTGGTCTGCACCTTCAACAACCAGCGTCAGGCGGCCACGCTGCAACTTGTCAAGAAGACGACTGGTGGCGACGGCACATTCTCGTTCACTTCGGTTGAGCTATCAAATCCCTCACTAACAACGGTTTCGGGTACTGCTCAGACAGCGGCCAATCTTGTCGTTCCCGGGACGTACACACTCACGGAAGCAACCGTGGCCGGTTGGGACCTGACAGCGGTCGCCTGCACCGGCAACGCGTCAGCTGCGACCGTCAATCTTGCAAGCCGGACTGTTTCAGTGCCGGTTGCAGCGAATGAGAATGTCATTTGCACGTTCAACAATCGGAAGTCAGCGGGCACGCTGCAACTCGTGAAGCGTACTGCCGGCGGTGACGGCATCTTTGCCTTTACGTCTATGGAGTTGGGCAATCCATCACTTGCGACCGTTTCCGGGACCGCACAGACTGCGGCAACGGCTGTTGAGCCGGGGACCTACACGATCGCAGAAGCAGCCTCTGCCGGTTGGGATCTGACCGCGATTGCCTGCGTAGGCAATACTGCGGCGGCTACAGTGAACCTTGCTGGCCGCAACGTCTCGGTACCAGTCGGTGCAAACGAGAACGTCATTTGTACGTTCAACAATCGCAGGCAGGCGTCGCTGCGAATTACTAAGCAGGCCGTCGGTGGCAACGGAGCCTTTGGGTTCTCTGGAAGCGGGGGCATCGGCACTTTCTCGTTGGTAACGGCAAGCGGTACCGCAAATCGGCTCTTCAACAATCTGGCTGCCGGCAACTACACTCTCTCAGAGGCAGACGCGCCAGGGTGGACGTTGGCCGGCATTGCCTGCTCGGGTGCTACCGCAACCGTCGATCTGGCAGCGCGAGCCGTCGTTGTAGCGCTAGGAGCGGGCCAAGCTGCCGAGTGCACATTCACGAACACCGAGGTCAAGAATCGGACAGAAGCAGTCATTCGCGATTTTATGGTTCGGCGCGCCGATGCGATAACGGCAAACGGTCCTCGTGCGGACCGGATGGTCGATCGCCTCTCGCAGAGTGACACCCCAGCTGAGCGTGGCTCGATCAAAGATGATGCGTCGCACCGGACAGAGACGCATCGGCCAATGAAGCTCGGTGGTGGGGCGAGTTGTGATGGGCCATCTGCTCCACTTGATCCCGTCCACATGCTGCGCGCCGATCCTGGCGATGTCGCAGCGCGCTCAGCGGGCACAGATTGCGGGTCAGATCGACGTGCCATCGGCACGGCTCCTGTTGCGGCTAGCGGTTCTGGCGACGAGACACAGGGGCGTCTGGCATTCGCTGGAAGCCTATCAAAGCTCGGCAAGTCGGTTTCTAACCGCGACGCCGACAAAGTGCCCCTTGGCGCAGGCGCTGCCGGTTACAAGGGGCGCTTCGACATCTGGACCGAGGGCACGTATGTCTACATGGACTCTGACAAGTCGTCGGTGACGGGCCATTTCGGTATGGTGTCGGGCGGCATCGACTATTTGCTGCGGCCTGGCTTGCTCGTCGGCGCCATGATTCAATTCGATACTGCTTCGGAAAGGTCGCAGCAGCTCGCGTTCGAGATCAAAGGCACCGGTTGGATGGCCGGCCCCTATGCTGGTGTAAGGCTGTCGCCGCACCTGTTTTTGGACGGTCGTGCGATGTGGGGCCGCTCGAGCAACGAAGTATCGCCGTTCTTGAGTTACACCGACCACTTCGACACAACTCGTTGGTTGTTGTCGGCACGGCTGACGGGTCGTTGGACGAATGGTGCTTGGACCTTCTCGCCGTCTGCGGAGGTGATCAAATTCCAGGAGACCTCGACAAGCTACACAGACAGTCTTGGCATCATGATCGACAGTCAGAAAATAGATCTCGGCCGCGTCATTTTTGGGCCGGAGGTGAGCTATGCGTTCCGGCGCGCGGATGGACTTTCGATCGTTCCGCGCCTGGCATTGCGCGGTATCTGGGACTTTGAGACACCGGGCGTCAGCGGGCTCGATGGGACTGGAATTGGCCACGGCCAGGATCAGCTGCGTGCGCGCATCGAGGCTGGTGTCGGGCTTACGGACACCGCCGGCCGGAGGCTCGACATATCTGGAGCTTACGATGGAGTCGGCGCTGACGATACGAAAGCGATCTCAGGCAAGGCCCGCGTCACGCTACCGTTCTGATGGAGAGCAGGACCCGCAGACGTCGCAGCTACAAAGGCGCGCTCGTAGCTGGCCGCGCGGGTGGTGTGCACGAGATCAGCAACGATGCAATATCGTCTCGGCTTGGATCGAGTACACTGCCCAGATCATCATCTGATTTTCGTTCGGTAGGGTGGTGTTGCAAGCGGCCGCCATTCGCGGGCTGGGCTTTCACACTGGATCGATACCGCGGCGCTTTTTCATGGATTTGCTCATCATCTCCAAATCTCTTGTGGTCAGCCTCCTGCGAGCGATCGCCATGAGAATGCCGTGTTCCACCGCGAGGCGCCTTTGTTGGCCTAGGGCATAAGAGAGCATCATTGTCGCGTCGCGACGACTGATGTGGATCGTGCCGTTCCCGTGGGAAGGCGAGAGCATCTGAATGAGTTGAGGTTCGACACGTCTCAGCCGCGCGCCGTCCACCTTGAGGTCATCAATCAAATCGTCCAGTGCATCCTCTGCAGTCCCGCGTCGCAGAAGGGCCGGAAAGAGATCGAAGTCCTCATCGCTCTGGTGCAGAACAGACTCTTGCGTCAGCATTTTCACGATGCAAGCTGCCAATGCCGCGCTGATGACGCGATTGGCTGCGGCCTTTCTCATGATCAAACAAAGCGTTCTTTGACGCATTTGCTGCAGCAGCATGAACTCAAGCGGATCGTCCAGTGGCGCGAGCGTTTCAGGCGCCTCCTTGTTTTGGTCAGGCGGTGGCCGCATGCCGTGCGACATCCCACGCTCCAAGAATACCCGCTATTTGCAGCCACATCCATTTCCACAAGCAAATGCTGGAGATGTCGTTGCTTCGGCCGCGTCATGCCGCAGTCCCCAGCGGACCATGCAGACCAACACTGCTTGAGCCGGATCAGCGGCGCGTTCCATTGCGTTCATCATGCCGAGCCATTCTTCGTCGCTGGCCATAGCGGCGAACCGGGACGCGCTCGCCGCTACATACTCGGACGCGCTCTCACCGAAGCGGCTCGACATCGTTTCGATTTCGGCGAACAGCACGACATCGCTTAAAGCTTCGAGCGCTGCAGCGGCGTCGGTGTCGACGGACAGGCGCTCAATCAACGTACCAAGCAGCATTCGATTGCTCCGCAACGATAGAATCACGCTTCAGTCAGGTCGAACTGCAGCCCCTCGATATTCGCGGACCTCACCAAGTCAGAGACGAAGGCGCGAATGCCGATGTGGCGACTTCTCTCAGTCAACCATGCGGCGATCTGCGGCTGAGCGACTTCGAACGGCATTTGAGCCCCCGGAATACGCCGATCGACGAAGACCACATGGAAGCCATACCGCGTCTCGACCGGCATCGGCGCTACCTCTCCCACCGGTGCCCTGTCGAGTGCCCGCTCGAATTCGGGCACCGTTTGGCCATCACTGATCTGGCCTAGATTGCCGCCTGTCTCTGCCGACGGGCATTTCGAGTGAAGCGCTGCCAGTTCGGCGAAGAGAGACGGCTCGCGCGCAATTTCATCAATCAAGCGAAAGGCAAGAGATTTTGCAGCGGCGCGCGCGCTGCCGTCATCGGGCGAAGCTGCAATCAGAATGTGCCGTGCCTCGACGATGTTGGGAGATCGAAAGCGAGATGTGTTCGCTTCGTACACGCGGCGGCATTCGGTGGCGTTCGGTTCTGGTATCTTCACCGCTGCATCCACCAAGCCTCGAATTGCGGCTTCCTCATCAGTTTCCCGGCGTCCCTCTGCATCAGAAATGGGTGTGATCGGTAGGTTTTGCCGTCGTGCCTCCTGAAGCAGGAGTTCTCGGACGACCAATGCGCGAGTGGCCGACTTCCAGGCTTCTACCGGCTTTTTAGCTGGATGGTTCTGCGTTTCTCGCGATATGGCATCACGGCCTATCGCTACGCCGTTCACTTTGACTGCTTTTGCTCGGGGCAGGTTGCCCGGCTTGACCGCGCAAGCAGAACTCGTGTTGACGGTGATCTCAGGCACGTTCGACATCGCCTTCACTCCGCTGGCTGGGTGTGGGTGTCACCCTGATTGCCGCCAATTGGCCGGCGCGTGCGTACAACCTGATAGCCCTGGCGGCCCAGATACCAGACCGGCGCAGACCAGATGTGAACCAGCCGTGAGAAGGGGAAGAGCAGGAAGATCGTCATGCCAAGGACGAGATGTACTAGGTAAGGCCAGTCAAGCCCTTGCAGCGTCTTTGCATCGACCGGTTGAACGGTCAGGATGCCTTGAGCCCAATGCGAGAGCTGCACCATCACGGAACCGTCGGTGTGCGTGAAGGAATAGGGGAGCGTTATGAGGCCAAGGGCCAGCTGAACCCAGAGTATGATCAGGATCGCGAGATCCATGTAGGTCGACGTTTGGCGCACGCGTGGATCGAACAAGCGCCGGTGAAGCAACATCGAAAGGCCGATGAAGCAAATAGTGCCGGCAATACCTCCGGCAACAATTGCGATCATCTGCTTCTGCGCAGGTGTCATGACCAGCGAGTAGATTGCCTTTGGGGTCAACAAGCCAACGGTGTGGCCCATGAGGAGGAATAGGATCCCGAAGTGAAAGAGGTTCGATCCCCACATCAGTTGCTTGCGGCGCAGGAGTTGGCTGGAGCTCGCCTTCCAAGTGTACTGCTCACGGTCGAAGCGGATGATGCTGCCGAAGATGAAGGCTGACATCGCCACATACGGATACCAGACGAAGAGGATATGAAAGATCGCGTCGCGCATGGTGGTCTTCCTCTAAGCGCGGGTGGAGCGTGAATACGTGATGAGCGGCTCGGGCTTTGCCGGACGCGAGACCGGAAGGCCCGGGGCAGGGCGAGTAACCTGCCTGAGCATCGCGGCGAGGCCATCCTTTCCACAATCAGCGGCGGAGCCAGGCCCGAAGCGGACCTCTTCCTCCTCCCAGGCCGCATCGAGCGCCTCGAGATCATCGGGTTCCGGGTCGGGCTCTGCTCGGAGCGCTGCTAGCTGTTCGCTGTCGAGTTTCGCCTTACACAACGCCGTCAGCGCCACGAACACCGACTCGTACGGTGACTTACGCTTAGCGATCCGTTCGCGAAGCGCTGCAATCACATGGGCTGGTTGTGAGACGAGTTCGATTGCCTCTTGAGGCTCGCGAGTTGACGCGTACTCCAGGAACAACGGAAGGAAATCGGGGAGTTCCGATTCCGTCGGCGTGAAGCCGCCGTCCTCGTACAGCTTGATGAGATCCACCATCGCTTGCCCGCGATCGCGGCTTTCGCCATGCACGTGTTCGAAGAGATGCAGCGACAGCGATCGCGTGCGATCGAACAGCAGGACATATCGCTCCTGAGCATCGAAGAGGTCGCGATGCGTCAGGTCGTCGATCAGGTTCGAAACCGCCGCGAGATGAGCCTTTGGCAATACGTGCTCGCGTGCGAGCACTGCCTTCAACTCTTCCGCCGCGGCGATCAACTCCGGCGTCGGGTAAGTCAGCAGGGCCGACAGGACCTTAAGAGTTTTCATCAGTAAGCTCCCATCTTTGGTTTGTCGTTCTTGACCTTGATGCCGCCGAACAAGTTGACTTTGTTGTCGCTTGGCAAGCAGCCTTCACCGAAGGAAAAGCCGCATTCACCGCGGAGTTCGTAGGCGTCCTGAGTCACTTCGCGGTGCGACGTCGGGATGACGAAACGGTCCTCGTAGTTAGCGATCGCCATTACGTGGTACATCTCCTCGATCTGCTGGGCGTTGAGGCCAACGCGTGCCGCGACTGCTTCGTCAATCACACCATCGACGGTTTTCGCACGCATGTAAGCGCGCATCGCGAGCATGCGCTCGAGTGCGGCCGCTACCGGCCGCTCATCGCCGGCTGTCAGCATGTTGGCCAAATACCTCAACGGAATACGCAGCGATTTTACGTCGGGCATGCCGCGATCCGTCCCCATTTTCCCGGCTTGAGCTGCCGCGGTAATCGGGGATAGTGGCGGCACGTACCAGACCATCGGGAGGGTCCGATACTCGGGGTGAAGCGGGAAGGCGACTTTCCATTCCATCGCCATCTTCCAGATCGGCGATTTTCTGGCGGCTTCGAGCCATGCGTCCGGCACACCGTCCTTGCGCGCCTGTTCGATCACCGCTGGGTCTTTCGGATCGAGGAAAATCGACAACTGGGCTTCGTAGAGATCCTGTTCGCTCTTACTGCTCGCGACCTCCTCGATGCGGTCCGCGTCGTAGAGAACCACACCGAGATAGCGAATGCGACCGACGCATGTCTCCGAGCAGACTGTGGGTTGGCCTGCTTCGATGCGCGGATAGCAAAGGATGCATTTCTCGCTCTTGCCGCTCGACCAGTTGAAGTAGATTTTCTTGTAGGGACAGCCTGAAACGCACATGCGCCATCCGCGGCACTTGTCTTGATCGATGAGGACGATGCCATCCTCTTCGCGTTTGTAAATGGCGCCCGAGGGGCACGCTGCCGCGCATGCCGGATTGAGGCAGTGCTCGCAAAGACGCGGCAGATACATCATGAAGGTGTTTTCGAACTGTCCGTAGATCTCCTTCTGGACACCTTCGAAGTTTGCATCGGCGGACCGCTTTGCGAATTCACCGCCGAGAATTTCCTCCCAGTTTGGTCCCCACTGGATCTTCTCCATCCGCTCGCCGGTTACGAGTGAACGCGGGCGGGCGGTTGGAAACGCCTGCGTTTCCGGGGACTTCTGCAGGTGGTCGTAGTCGAAGGTGAACGGCTCATAGTAGTCGTCGATCTCCGGCATGTTCGGATTGGCGAAGATGTTCGCGAGGACGCGCCACTTGCCACCGATGCGCGGCTCGATCTTGCCGTTTGCCTTACGGCTCCAGCCGCCCTTCCAGCGCTTCTGGTTCTCCCAATCCTTCGGGTAGCCGATGCCTGGTTTGGTTTCGACGTTGTTGAACCAAGCGTATTCCATACCTTCTCGATTGGTCCAAACGTTCTTGCATGTGACGGAGCAAGTGTGACACCCGATGCACTTGTCCAGGTTCAACACCATCGCGATTTGAGCGCGGATCTTCATGGTCTCGTTCTCCTGTCACTCTGCTGCGGTGGTGTTTGCATGGCGTGCGATGGGGCCGTGCCGTCCGTCGTAGGGGCCCTCTAGCCAATCGACTTTGTTCAGTTTTCTGACGACAACGAACTCGTCGCGGTTCGTGCCGATCGTGCCGTAGTAGTTGAAGCCGTAGGCGAGTTGAGCGTAGCCGCCGATCATGTGTGTCGGTTTGAGGACCGCACGCGTGACGGAGTTATGTATCCCGCCTCGCTGGCCGGTCATCTCGGAGCCCGGCACATTCACGATCTTTTCTTGAGCGTGGTACATGAAGAGCGTGCCGTCCTTCATGCGCTGAGATACGACAGCACGAGCAACAAGTGCACCGTTTGCGTTGTAGGACTCGACCCAATCGTTATCGACGATGCCGGCCTTCTTGGCGTCGTTTTCGGAGAGCCAGACGATCGGACCACCACGCGACAATGTGAGCATCAGTAGATTGTCAGTGTAGGTCGAGTGGATTCCCCACTTCTGATGCGGCGTGATGAAGTTGAGTACGATTTCCTTTTCGCCGTTCGGTTTGAGGCCCTGGATGCCCTTTATGGTCTTCAAGTCGATGGGCGGGCGGTAAACGCAGAACCCTTCGCCGAAGGCCCGCATCCAAAGGTGATCTTGGTAGAGCTGCTGACGGCCGGTCAGTGTCCGCCACGGAATTAGTTCATGCACGTTCGTGTAGCCGGCGTTGTAGCAGACCTTTTCGCTTTCGAGGCCTGACCAGGTTGGCGCCGAGATGATCTTTCGCGGCTGAGCCACGACGTCGCGGAAGCGGATCTTCTCGTCTTCCTTGACCGAGGCTAGATGGACGTGATCACGACCGGTGGTCTTCGACAACGCCGCCCATGACCTTACCGCGACTTCGCCGTTCGTCTCTGGCGCGAGCATCAATAGCACTTCGGCTGCGTCGATATCGCTTTCGATGCGAGCCATGCCTTTGGTGGGACCGTCCTCGGTCACCACGCCATTCAGGTGCTTAAGGTTCTCGACCTCGTGCTCGGTCTTCCAGGCGATGCCCTTGATGCCGTTGCCGACCTTCTCCATGAGCGGGCCGAGAGCGGTGAAGCGCTTGTAGAGGTTCGGGTAGTCGCGTTCGACAACCGCGACTGCGGGCATTGTCTTGCCAGGGATAGGTTCGCACTCACCCTTCTTCCAGTCCTTCGGTTCGAAGGGTTGGGCGATTTCTGCCGGTGCATCGTGCATGATCGGGGTCAGCACGACGTCCTTTTCGACGCCGAGCACTTCTGGTGCGACGCGCGAGAAGGCCTTAGCGATCGCTTTGTAGATGTCCCAGTCCGATTTCGCTTCCCATACCGGGTCTACCGCGTTGGTCAGCGGGTGGATGAAGGGGTGCATGTCGGAGGTGTTGAGGTCGTTCTTCTCGTACCAAGTGGCCGTCGGCAAAACGATGTCGGAGTAGACGCATGTCGTCGACATGCGGAAGTCTAGCGTGACGAGCAAGTCGAGCTTTCCACGCGGTGAGTCGCTTCGCCAATTCACCTCGAGCGGCTTCTCGCGCCCTTCCTCACCGAGGTCCTTGCCGAGTACGCCATGCGACGTGCCAAGCAGGTGTTTCAGGAAGTATTCGTGACCCTTACCCGAGGAACCGAGCAGGTTTGATCGCCACACGAACATGTTTCGGGGGAAGTTCTGCGGATCGTCGGGGTCTTCCCACGCAAACTTGAGATCGCCTGACTTGAGAGCGTTTGCCACGAAGGCCGGCGCTTCCATGCCTGCCGCAGCAGCTTGCTTCGCCACATCGAGCGAATTGGCAGTCAACGTCGGGTAGGCTGGCAACCACCCCATGCGTGCGGCGCGAATGTTGTGATCGATGATTGCGCCGTCCCATGGGCCGGGGGGAGCCGTAGGTGACAGGATGTCCTTTGTCTGCATCGTCTCGTAACGCCATTGGTCGGCGTGCGTGTAGAAGAACGACGTGGAATTCTGCTGGCGCGGCGGGCGGTTCCAGTCGAGCGCGAAGGCCAGCGGCGCCCATCCGGCTTGAGGGCGGAGCTTTTCCTGCCCTACGTAATGCGACCAACCGCCGCCTGATTGACCGACGCAGCCGCACATCACCAGCATATTGATGACGCCGCGATAATTCATGTCGGCGTGGTACCAGTGGTTCATGGCGGCACCGATGATGACCATCGAGCGGCCGTTCGTCTTTTCGGCGTTGGTTGCGAACTCGCGCGCGACCTGGATGATCTTATCGCGCGAGACGCCGGTGATGCGTTCCGCCCAGGCCGGTGTGTAGGGGGTATCTTCGTCATAGGATTTGGCGACGTTCGGGCCGCCGAATCCCTGATCGACACCGTAATTGGCAATGAACAGGTCATGCACGGTTGCGACGAGCGTTTCGCCGTCGACGAGGTTCAACTTCTTGACGGGAACGCGGCGTTCGAGAACGCTTTCATGGTTCGAGTGCGTGAAGTGTTCGTGCTCGATGTTGCCGAAGTAGGGGAAGGCAACCTCGGCAAACGCGTCTTTCACATCGGCCAACGAGAGACGTAGTGTCGTCGCCGTGCCACTCGACTCCTTCTCCTCGATGTTCCATTTTCCCTGCTCGCCCCAGCGGAAGCCGACCGAGCCGTTTGGCACGATGATGCGATTGGATACCTCGTCGATCCCGACGGTTTTCCATTCCGGGTTGTTCTTCTCGCCAAGGGCAGCATCGAAATCGGACGCTCGGACGAAGCGGTCGGGGACGAGACGCCCGTTCTGGCGGACCAGCTTCACCAGCAACGGCATGTCGGAATACTGCCGCACGTAATCCCGGAAGTACTTTACTTGCCGCTTGACGTGATACTCGTTCAGGATGACGTGTCCCATCGCCATGGCTAGGGCAGCGTCGGTGCCTTGCTTCACGCTCAACCAGATGTCACCGAACTTTGCTGCTTCGGAGTAGTCCGGACAGATGACCGCCGATTTCATCCCGCGGTAGCGAGCCTCGGTATAGAAATGCGCGTCTGGGGTACGCGTCTGAGGGACATTCGAGCCCCACAAGATGATGAACCCCGCATTGTACCAATCGGCACTTTCGGGGACATCGGTCTGCTCGCCCCAGGTTTGCGGCGAAGCGGGGGGCAGGTCGCAATACCAGTCGTAGAACGACATGCAGACGCCGCCGAGCAAAGAGAGATAGCGAGAGCCTGCCGCGTAAGACACCATTGACATCGCGGGGATCGGCGAGAAGCCGATGATACGGTCCGGGCCGTATGTTTTTGCGGTGTAGGCGTTCGCCGCACCAATGATCTCGGTCACTTCGTCCCACTTGGCGCGAACGAATCCACCGTGGCCGCGCACTTGGATATAGTCGTCGCGCTTCTTCGGGTCCTCGACGATCGATTTCCAGGCAGCAACGGGAGGCAGCGACTTGCGCGCTTCCCGCCAGTGCCGCAGCAGGCGCGAGCGGATCAAAGGATACTTCACGCGGTTGCCGGAATATAGGTACCAGCTGTAGCTCGCACCGCGAGAGCAACCGCGGGGCTCGTGATTTGGAAGATCGGGGCGGGTGCGCGGGTAGTCGGTTTGCTGAGTTTCCCAGGTGACGATGCCGCCCTTCACGTAGATCTTCCACGAACACGAACCGGTGCAGTTGGCGCCGTGCGTCGAGCGCACGATCTTGTCGTGCTGCCACCGCTTGCGATAGCCATCCTCCCAGCCGCGGTCTTCGTTGGTTGTGACGCCGTGACCGTCTGAGAACGTCTCTGTCGCTCTCTTGAAGAACGTCAAGCGGTCAATGAAGTGGCTCATTCTCTATCTCCCTCGGACGGATTCTTGGTCAATTCAGTTTGCTCGGGCCGAAGCATGTGAAGGCTCGACAGGCGACAGCGGCGATCGTGAGCCAGACGAACAAGCGGAGCGTCATTGCGACGACCGTGCGCGGTTCGTACGGGCCGCCGGAGGCGATATGAGCGGCAAATGCAATGCCGACCGCAGCTATGGCGACCGTGAGAAGCACAGCGCCCTTTGCCGCCCAACGGCTCCTCATGAGCAGGCCGATCCCCACGGCGATATAGAGAGCACCTGTTGTGAAGTTGAACCAGAGCACGAAGCCGACGACGTTTCCGGCTGCGGTGCGTGGCGCGTCGCTGCCGAACAGCACCTGTCCGCCCGACAGCAACGTCATGATGCCAAAGCCAATCGCTACGACTCCCGCGATGACTAACAGGCTGTTGCTTGCGCGTGGGAGGGTCTCGTTCATTAGACAGCTCCCTTGGCAATCGGGCCGCCTGTTCCCGTCCCGCCGCGCTCGATATCGAAGAGAAGACCGCCGCGGCGCGTGTAGAACCACCACGTCACACCGATGCAGCTGATGTAGAAGACGAGGAAGCCGTAGAGCGCGGCATCAGCCCCGCCTGTCGCGGAGATCGAAGTGCCGAAGCTCTTCGGTATGAAGAAAGCCCCATAGGCTGCGATAGCGGACGTGAATCCGATGATGGCAGCTGCTTCTTTGTCCGATTGGCGGACGCGCTCAGAGGGATTTAGGCCTGGTTCGAGCCGCGCGACTTCTTTGCGCATGATCGCTGGGATCATCTGGAACGTTGAGGCGTTGCCAACTCCTGTTGCAGCGAAGAGGAACAGGAAGCTGGCAAAGAAGACCGGGAACGACGACGCACTCCCCTTCATGCCGATCGCGTATAAGATGCCGACTACACCGGCACTCATCGCGATGAAAACCCAAAATGTGATCCTGCCGCCGCCTATGCGATCACAAGGCTTACCGGCGACCGCACGGGCGACCGCGCCGACAAGCGGTCCTAGGAACGCGTATTTCAGCGCATCGATCTCTGGGTAGAGGATTTTGGACAGCAGTGGAAAGGCCGCGGAAAACCCGATGAACGATCCGAACGTGCCGGTGTAGAGCCAGCACATGATCCAGTTGTGAGTGCGCCGGAATATTACCGACTGATCCGCAAAGCTCGCCTTCATACTCGCGATGTCGTTCATGC
>JAPXTA010000002.1:0-92064 GCA_033812735.1 Hyphomicrobiaceae bacterium
ACAGCGGCGCGCCCGCGAGGTTTCTGGCATCGCGGGCGCCTAGGATCGGTGGGCCATCCGGAAAGCGGCCGATATCAGACGCGCAGAATGCTCTTGCCGGCGTAGCTCGCGACGTCGCCGAGCTCCTGCTCGATGCGGATGAGCTGATTGTACTTTGCGAGGCGATCCGAGCGCGATAGCGAGCCGGTTTTGATCTGCCCGCAGTTGGTCGCAACGGCGAGGTCGGCAATCGTCGAGTCTTCCGTCTCGCCCGAGCGATGCGACATGACGGCGGTGTAGCGGGCGCGGTGCGCCATATCGACGGCGTCGAGCGTTTCGGTGAGCGAGCCGATCTGGTTGACCTTG
Organism: Hyphomicrobiaceae bacterium; assembly: GCA_033812735.1. Lineage (GTDB taxonomy): Bacteria > Pseudomonadota > Alphaproteobacteria > Rhizobiales > Hyphomicrobiaceae > JABFRJ01. The sequence continues at coordinate 346 of JAPXTA010000002.1, forward strand.
ACGAGGATCGAATTGGCGACGCCCTTCTTGATGCCGTCCGAGAGGCGCGCGGTGTTCGTCACGAAGAGATCGTCGCCGACGAGCTGGCACTTGTTGCCGATGAGCTCGGTCAGTGCCTTCCAGCCGTCCCAATCGTCCTCGCTCATGCCGTCTTCAATGGAGATGATCGGATAGCGTTTGACGAGGTCGGCGAGGTACTTCGCCATTCCCGCGCCGTCGAGCGACTTGCCTTCGCCTTCGAGTTCGTACTTGCCCTTCTTGAAGAATTCCGTCGCCGCGCAGTCGAGCGCGAGCATCACGTCCTTGCCCGGCTTGTAGCCGGCCGCTTCGATCGACTTCATGATGAAGCCGAGCGCTTCGTCGGCGCTCTTCAGGTTCGGCGCAAAGCCGCCTTCGTCGCCGACGTTGGTGCCGTGGCCCGCTTCCGACAGCTTCTTCTTCAGCGTGTGGAAGACTTCGGCGCCGATGCGGATGGCGTCGGCACAGCTCTCTGCCCCGACCGGCATGATCATGAATTCCTGGATGTCGATCGGATTGTCGGCGTGGGCGCCGCCGTTGATGATGTTCATCATCGGCACCGGCAGGATGCGTGCGTTGGTGCCGCCGACGTAACGGAAGAGCGGCAGGGCGCTCGCATCGGCAGCGGCTTTGGCGACGGCGAGCGAGACGCCGAGGATGGCGTTGGCGCCGAGGCGGCTCTTGTTCTTGGTGCCGTCGAGGCTGATGAGGGCGGCATCGATCCGGCGCTGGTCTTCCGCGTCCATGCCGCGGATGGCGTCGAAGATCTCGGTGTTGACGGCTTCGACGGCCTTGAGGACGCCCTTGCCCATGTAGCGCTTCTTGTCGCCATCGCGGAGTTCGACCGCCTCGTGCGCGCCGGTCGATGCGCCGGAGGGGACGGCGGCGCGGCCCATGGAGCCGTCTTCGAGCGTCACATCGACTTCGACCGTCGGGTTGCCGCGGCTGTCGAGGATCTCGCGGCCGGTGATGTCGAGAATGGCGGTCATGGAACAGGGCTCCGGGGTGGGAGAATAACGGCGGTATGGTTCGGGGAGGCTCTTAGCGCCAATTCAGGGGCGCGGAAAGCCCGGGATGGGGCGGCAATTCGGCCAATTCCTAGCAAACCCCAAGCTCGCTGCTCATTTGACGGTCGTCCCTGGCCTCACTTGCCTACCACATTGGCCTAGCTGCACCTGCCTTGCCGCATTGGCCACCAGCGATGCGGCAGGCGCAATTGACGTTCGCCCTGGGGGTGTTTCACATGACCGCATGCTGGCCGCATCGGGAACGCTCTGCGGCCGCGCCCCATAGATATTGAGAGGGATACCGAGACATGCCCGTGAACAACCGCGTCGCCGCCATGGCGGAGGAAATCACCGTTTGGCGCCGTGATTTCCACGAGAATCCGGAACTGCTCTACGACGTGCACCGGACGGCGGGGATCGTCGCGGAAAAGCTCAAGGCGTTCGGTTGCGACGAGGTCGTGACCGGCGTGGGACAGACGGGTGTCGTTGCTGTGATCAAGGGCCGCAAGCAATCGTCGGGACGGGTGATCGGCTTGCGTGCCGATATGGACGCGCTGCCGATCGAGGAAGAGACGGGGGTGCCCTATTCGTCGAAGGTGAAGGGCAAGATGCACGCCTGCGGTCATGACGGGCATACGGCGACGCTGCTCGGTGCGGCGAAGTATCTTGCGGAGACGCGCAATTTCGACGGCACGGCGATCATGATTTTCCAGCCGGCCGAGGAAGGTGGCGCGGGCGGTAAGGCGATGGTCGACGACGGCATGATGGATCGTTTCGGCGTGCAGGAAGTTTACGGCATGCACAATGCACCGGGATTGCCGATCGGTACATTCGCGACGCGGCCCGGTCCGCTGCTCGCGGCATCGGATCGGATTTTCATCAAGGTGAAAGGGCGCGGCGGGCACGGCGCAAAGCCGCATCTCGCTGTCGATCCGGTGCTCATCGGCTCGCACATCGTCATCGCATTGCAGTCGATCGCGTCACGCAACATCGATCCGCTCGACAACTGCGTGATCTCGATGACCATGTTCCACGGCGGCACGGCAACGAACGTCATTCCGGAAACGGTGGAGTTGCAAGGCACGGTGCGGTCTTTGAAGCCGCAGGTGCGCGAAACGCTCGAGAAGCGGATCGTAGAAATCGCCGAGGGTACAGCGAAGATGATGGGTGGCGTCGCCGAGGTCGTGTACGAACACGGCTATCCCTGCACCGTCAATCACGAGCGCGAGACGGCGTTCGCGGCTGAAGTTGCGCGGTCGGTCGTCGGCGACAAGGGTGTGATTGCCGACATGACGCCTGTCATGGGCGGCGAGGATTTCTCATACATGCTGGAAAGCCGTCCGGGTGCGTTCATCTTCTACGGCAACGGCGACAGCGGGCCGCTGCACCATCCGAGCTACAACTTCAACGACGAGTCTATTCCGTACGTGGTGTCCTTGTTTGCAAAGCTTGCCGAGACGGCGATGCCGGCGAAGTGATCAGAAGCAGGCAGCAGAAGCAGGCAGCAGAAGCAGGCAGCAGAAGCAGGCAGCAGGCCGCCTTTCCCTTGCGGGAGAGGCGGCCGTTTTCTTTGGCGCCCTCACATCAAGCAGGCAAGCTCAGCAATGGTGGGTAAGACCGCAGATGTTCGCGGTGAGGTATTCGTCCGTCGGTTGGGTCAAACGGGCAGTCCGAGCAAGCGGAGAAACGACCGCAGCCGATCGACGTCGAGATATTCATCCACCGAAGCGAGCTTCCCGTCGCGGACTTCCCAAACATGGCGAAATGTCCCTTCGAAAATTTCGCCGATCTGCAAATGTTTGAGCGCGATCGCGCAGGTCGTTCGGACGCTCGTCCCGTCGCTTACGGTGAGTGTTGGCTCGAATTTCAGGAATTGCCATTCTTCGAGGATCATTTTCAATCGCGCGCCGGCGGCTGCCTTGCCAACGGTCTCGCCGGTGAACGGCAGCATCGGGTCGCTGAAATGCTGAGACAGGCGGAAGTCGTCGCTCAAGTACGCAAGTACCGCTTCGAGATCGCGAAGGATCCAAGCTGCATAAAACGCCTCGACGATGGCTTCGGGGCCATTCTGCACGACACATCTCGGATGGGTTGCAGGCAAGAAAGAACCCCGCCGGCAAGAGCGGAGTTTGTCGAAGTCTTTATGACCTCTTATTCGCTGCGGTCAATAATGCCGTGCAGCTTTAGCGCCCGCATCCTGTTCGGCACCGGGGGATCGACGATTTTCAGAACGGCATCGCAAGGCGGCGTGCGGCGGGCGGCTTGCCGTCGCGGTAGTCGATGACGACGACAGTCGTGTAGTCGTCTTCGTGCCAATCGGGGAGAAGGCTTTCGGGTGCGCCGAGCGCCGCGACGAGACGCGGAATGTCCGAGTGGCGCCACGAGATTACGCCTGACCCGCCGCGATAGACGGGATCGTCACGTAGGGCGCGGACCAGCTTCTTCACTTCAGAGTCGTCGAACTCATCGTCGATCGGAAGGCGCAGTGCTGCCGCTAGCGGCTCCAGCGTTTCGACCGGCCGGCGTGAGCGTTTGGATGTCTGTGCGGCGATCAGAAAGTCGGGCTTGCCGAACGTTTCGGGGATGTACGTCGCGAGGCGGTCGGCGCGTGCCGTCCCGGCGGGCGAGAGGTTTGGGTCTGATTTCTTGCCGGTTTTTTCGCCATGGCGGATGACGACGAGGCGTGTGGGTCCTTGCCCGGCCGGAAACGGCGACGTGCCAGCACGCGAGGGACGTCCGGTGACCAGACGCCATAGCCAAGTAAAGACGTTGGTCATGATGGTTGATCACATTCCGGGTGGACTAGCGCGACGTTGTGATGGCGGCCACGCGTGGCGGATCTATGAGGTGACGCGGAGCCCTAGCATGCGGAGTGCTGAATTCAGCATTGCGATGTCGATATAGGCTTCGAATTTGCAAATGAGGCCGTCGCGAAACGTGAAAATGTGACGGAGCGTTCCCTCGACCTTTGGCGTACGTCGACAAAATCTCAATCTACGCGAAAAGAAATCGGGCTTGTTGCGGCGCCGTGATTTGTGCATCGGCTCCTTTCTGCGGCCGACGTCAACTCATCGTGCCTTTGCTTAACTTTTGATCAAGGGGACTGGTCCAATATTCAGGGGGCATTGGAGTCTACCATGAGCGAATTCGGCAAGCGCGGCGTGAGGAGCGGGGTTTCTGCCGCAAATCCAACAAGGGCGCAGCCTCCGATCGTGGCGCCCCTTCGTGGAAGCAAGACCGAAGCGATCAATGCCTCATTGGCGATTGCGATAGCTGGCGGCGGCTTCTTCTATCTTGCCAACACCTTCGTGTTTGACGGCCTAAGCACGAAATTCTGGTTCATGCAGTGGTGGTGCATTCTCGGAAGTCCATTCGTTGGCCTTTACTTGTACTTCAAGCCATTACTCGACGCCGATCGAAACGCGTGATCGGAGTATCGCGGCTCGCTCGTTCGAGGTGCTGCGTTACATCCCCGGCCGGCCGGTTTTCTTGGGGCGGCCGCGGCGCTTGCTGTCGCCGCCGGAGCCAGAACTCTTGAGCGTGCGTGACAGGAAATCGGGTTTGCTGGCGGGGCGGGCCTTGTCCATCGGTACTTCGGTGCGTCCGACGGTCATTTCGTCGAGCGTCGGCTTGCGGACGCGCGATGTAGATTGCGCATGGGTCGGTTGGACGGGCTCGTATTCGGTCTTGATGCGAGATCCCCCTTCATTTGGAGGGGTATTGGCGATGCGCCCTGCGCGTTCGGTCTTCGGCAGATTGGCCGAGGTGCCGTATTTGCGTTCGCCTGAGTAAGAGCCGGCGCGATCCTCGATGTCGGATTGGCGGGCGAGCGGGTCGTCGGCGATGGCGAGTTCGGTTTCGCGCAGGCGCTTGACCTCGTCGCGCAATCGCGCCGCGGTTTCGAATTCGAGGTCGGCTGCGGCCTCGCGCATGCGCTTTTCCATGTCGGCAATGACGGCCGCGAGGTTGTGGCCGACGGTGCCGCCCTTGCCTTTGCCCTTGCCGCCCTTGCCGGGCATTTCCGCGAAACCGGTGTCGACGGTGACGTGGTCCTGCTCATAGAGCGAGGCCATGACGTCGCCGATGTTCTTCTTGACGCTTTCCGGCGTGATGCCGTTGGCGGTGTTCCAGGCGATCTGCTTTTCACGGCGGCGCGTGGTCTCGGCCATCGCGCGTTCCATCGAGCCGGTGATGGTGTCGGCGTAGAGGATGACCTTGCCGTCGACGTTGCGGGCGGCGCGGCCGATGGTCTGCACCAGCGAGGTTTCGCTGCGGAGGAACCCTTCCTTGTCGGCGTCGAGAATGGCGACGAGCGCGCACTCGGGAATGTCGAGACCTTCGCGCAGCAGGTTGATGCCGATGAGGACGTCGAAGGCGCCGAGGCGAAGATCGCGAATGATTTCGATGCGTTCCAACGTCTCGATATCGGAGTGCATGTAGCGCACCTTGACGCCGTTCTCGTGCATGTACTCGGTGAGATCCTCGGCCATGCGCTTCGTCAGCGTCGTGACAAGAGTGCGATAGCCGGCCTTGGTCACGCGGCGGACTTCGTCGAGCAGGTCGTCGACCTGGCTCTTCGCGCCGCGAACTTCCACCACAGGATCGATCAGACCGGTCGGGCGGATAACCTGCTCCGTGAAGGCGCCGCCTGTCTGTTCGAGTTCCCAATCGCCGGGTGTTGCCGAGACGTAGATCGATTGCGGACGCATGGCGTCCCATTCCTCGAAGCGCATCGGGCGATTGTCGAGGCAGGAGGGCAGGCGAAAGCCGTATTCGGCGAGGGTGGCTTTGCGCCGGTAGTCGCCGCGGAACATGCCGCCGATCTGGGGCACGGTGACGTGGCTTTCGTCGGCGAAGACGAGCGCATTGTCGGGCAGATATTCGAACAGGGTCGGCGGCGGCTCGCCAGGTTTGCGCCCGGTGAGATAGCGCGAATAATTCTCGATGCCGGCGCAGGAGCCGGTCGCTTCCATCATCTCCATGTCGAAGATCGTGCGCTGTTCGAGGCGCTGGGCTTCGAGCAACTTGCCGACGGCGTGCAGTTCCTCGAGGCGCTGTTTCAGCTCGATCTTGATCTGCTTGATGGCCTGCTGCAGCGTAGGCTTCGGCGTCACATAGTGCGAGTTGGCGTAGACCTTCACCAGCTTCAAGTCATCGGCCTTGGCGCCGGTCAGCGGATCGAATTCGGTGATCGTTTCGATTTCGTCGCCGAAGAACGAGACGCGCCATGCGCGATCTTCCAAGTGGGCCGGGAACAATTCGACAGTGTCGCCGCGGACGCGGAAGGTGCCGCGATGGAAGTTGCCGTCGTTGCGGCGGTAGTGAAGGGCGACGAGATCAGCGAGGAGTTGGTCACGCGAGAGCTGCATGCCCGCTTCGATGGCGAAGGTCATCGCCGTGTAGGTTTCGACCGAGCCGATACCGTAGATGCAGGACACGGATGCGACGATGATGACGTCATCGCGTTCGAGCAGCGCGCGCGTCGCCGAGTGGCGCATTCGGTCGATCTGCTCGTTAACGCTCGCTTCCTTCTCGATGTAGGTATCGGTGCGCGGGACGTAGGCTTCCGGCTGGTAGTAGTCGTAGTAGGAGACGAAATACTCGACCGCGTTGTTCGGGAAGAAGCTCTTGAACTCGCCGTAGAGCTGGGCCGCCAGCGTCTTGTTCGGCGCGAGGATCAGGGCGGGGCGCTGTGTCTCGGCAATGACGTGCGCCATGGTGAAGGTCTTGCCCGAGCCGGTGACGCCGAGCAGCACCTGATTGCGCTCGGTCTGGCGGACGCCCTCGACGAGTTCCTTGATCGCGGTCGGCTGATCGCCGCGCGGCTCGAACGGCGACACCAGCTCGAAGCGGACGCCGCCTTCGCTCTTCGTGGGCCGCGCGGGGCGATGCGGGATGTATTCGGGCAGCGTGCCCGCGACGAGTGGATGCGCGGCGATCGATGGCTGCTGCGCCAGCACTGCCTTGGCCGCGTCGGAGCGGGCCTCGGGCTTGGCGAGGATGGCATCGAGCGAGGCTGTCAGGGCCTCGAACCCGCGCGGCGGCAGCGGGGCGCCGACCCCACGGAGCGCGGGGAGTTGCTTTTCGAGGACGAGCGGGCGCTCTGTCAGTGGGCCGTTGGCAGTAAATGCGGCTCGCGGCGCCTCGCCGAAGCCGGGCGTCCCTGCTGCCGTCTCGACGGGCGGCGGCAACGGTTTGGCAGCCTTGGCGGACTTACCGCTCGACGGGCGGGGTTTGGTGGATGAACCAGATTTCGGGTCTTTGGCCATGGGGGCAGATATGGCCGTTAAGTTTTGAGTACGCAACAGGAACAGTAATCAGACGCAGAAGCAGGCAGCAGAAGCAGGCAGCAGGTTTGGCTGCTGCCTGCTTCTGGGTGGGGTTACCAGGTGCCGGTGTTGGGCATGGAGGCCCAGGGTTCGGCTTTGGGCTTGGATTCGCCCTTCTGGAGCAGCTCGATCGAGATGTTGTCGGGCGAGCGGACGAAGGCCATGCGGCCGTCGCGGGGCGGGCGGTTGATGGTGACGCCAGCTTTCATGAGCTTGTCGCAGGTGGCGTAGATGTCGTCGACCTCGAAGGCTAAGTGTCCGAAGTTGCGGCCGCCGCCGTAGTTTTCCGGATCGTAATTGTAGGTGAGTTCGAGGAGCGGCGCCTTGTCGGCGATGCCGGTGGCCTTGTCCTTGGGGGCGGCGAGGAAGACGAGCGTGAAGCGGCCGGCGGGATTGTCGACGCGGCGGACCTCCTCCATGCCGAGCTTGTTGCAGTAGAAATCCAGGCTGGCGTTGATGTCCGTCACGCGGACCATGGTGTGCAGATAGCGCATTGGGAGCTCCGGCTGTTGAGTTCGCTCGCAGAGCTATAGCGGCGATCGGTAGCCACCGCGAGACGTTGCCTTGCGGCAACAGTCAGCGGGGCGCGACGCGGGCGGAATTTAGGTTATTCATGTTCAGAATGCTTCCCTGTGAAGAACAGGGGGCGGATGAGACTCGCGCTGCTGTGAGTCGGGCCTTCTGAACAGTGAGCAACATGTGAGGCTGCGTTGCTAATCCGTCATGATCATTGGCCGAATCAGGTGTGTGTGATTCGCTCGAAAAACGATGTTCAAACGTCGGCGAATTGTGGGAAACGGGCCGGTTTTCGAGGGTCAATTGCAGGTTCTTGTTGACAGACTTTTTGGTGTGATTTGTTAATGAAAATCAATTGCTTGAATGCATGTTTCCTGAGCGTTCCGGAGGGGTTGTCCGGGAGCTTGGTTAAAAGATGGTAAATTTCGGATTGCGTGTTCGGAACGAGTTGGTCATCTTCTGCCCGTCACCGCGTGTTGGTTGCTCGTACCCGAGGGCAAAAGGTTGAGCGTCCAGCGTGGCTGACTGAGTGAAGTTCAACGTAATAGTTAGCGGGGTAATGCTTATGGGGGACTCAAAGTTTCCTCAGGACTTCTCGTCCGAACTCGTCGGCTCCAAGCCAGGCGACGCAGAGGCGAAGGGCCTAGATGTCTTCGAGACTGCCGGAACCATCAAGTGGTTCGACGCCAGCAAAGGCTATGGTTTCATAGTACCTGACAATGGCCTAGCCGACGTTCTCCTCCATGTGACTTGCCTCCGCGCTGGTGGCTACCAGGTTGCCTACGAAGGCGCCCGGGTGCATTGTGAAGTTCTGCGGCGGCCGAAAGGCTTGCAGGCATTTCGCATCCTCAGCATGGACGAGAGCACTGCGATCCATCCGTCTCAATTGCCTCAGCGCACCCACGTGGTGGTGCAGCCGGAGAGCGGTTGGGAGCGGGCCATGGTCAAGTGGTTCAATCGAGTCCGTGGTTTCGGGTTCCTGACACGTGGTGATGGTACGCCTGACATCTTCGTTCACATGGAAACGCTCCGCCGTTTCGGCTTCACCGAGCTTCGCCCTGGACAGATGGTCCAGGTCCGTTTCGGTGGCGGTTCGAAGGGCTCCATGGCGGCTGAACTTCGCCCCGATGGTGCGCCGAGCAACCTGCCGCCGTCGCACTGATCGACACGTGATCCATAAGACTTTCATGCCCGTCGCCAGCGGTCTAGGACTGCTGGCGACGTTTTTGTTGATAATCGGCCTGATGCTGCCGACGAATGCGCGAGCCGAGGTCACGATGCGTCGCGACACGCTCACTCTTCAGACGGCCGGCGGTCCGAAGGCGATCGAGATCGAGGTTGCGGAAACGCCGGATCAGAAGGCGCGGGGACTGATGTTCCGGACGAGTTTGCCGGATACCAGCGGCATGCTGTTCCCCTATCCGCAGCCGCAAGAGCTGACGATGTGGATGAAGAACACGTTCATCCCGTTAGATATGGTTTTCATAAAATCGGATGGGACAGTCCATCGTATCGAAGTGAGAACGGAGCCGATGTCCGAGCGGGTTATTGGCTCGAAAGGGGACGTTACGGCGGTTCTGGAACTCGCTGGCGGTGCCGCCGATCGCTTGGGTCTGAAGGCCGGCGACAAGGTCGTGCACCCGCATTTCGGCGCGAAGAAATAGCGCTTCGAGCCGCTATGGGACAAATCCGGCGTCCTGCGGCGAGATGGTTGCAATCGCAACGGCGGGCTTAGGATTTGATTTACGCTCCGGCCGCGTTTTGGGTCCGAACCCGGTCATTCCGACGCCGATAGTCCGCATCCGGCGCGCCTCTTGCTCCCTCGCATCCGACTGTGCCGTCTTGAGAAGGGACACGCGGATGACCTTTAGCTTCTATCATTCGAATTTCGTCAGGGTGAACCTTGCTCTCGTCTTGATCGACGAGCATCGCCGCGCGCACCTGTCTTCGATCGTTAAAACCTCGCTGCCTAGTTTCCAGCACCGGGAGTGGGCGGCGGCACATGCCGAGCGCCGCCGGCTTGCGGATGGCGCAGGTGATACCGGCGAGAGTGCGTGACTGGTCCGGTGAAAGCCGTTAGAAGGCTGGAAACGCGGCACGTTTACCGTTTCCAGTGAGAGGCCTATGGCCGTCGTCGTCGATAACCGCCCGGCTGGCGCCGCCGGAGCCCAGCTTGTTCCCGAGAAGCCGTCCCTCGCTGGCATGGACCGCGAGCGGCTTGCAGCGTCCCTGCTCGCGATCGGGGTACCGGAGCGTCAGGTCCGGATGCGAGTCGAGCAGCTGTGGGGCTGGATCTACGTACACGGCGTGACCTCGTTCGAGGCGATGAGCGACGTGTCGAAGGACATGCGGGCAAAGCTCGTGGCGCACTACACTCTTGCGCGGCCCGAACTTGTCGCCGAGCAGATTTCGAACGACGGGACGCGGAAGTGGTTGATGCGGCTACCGCGGCGCGGTCACGAGCGCGCGGCGCCGGAAGTCGAGTGCGTCTATATTCCGGAGCATGACCGCGGCACGCTCTGCATCTCGAGCCAGATCGGTTGCACGCTGACGTGCTCATTCTGTCATACCGGCACGCAGAAGCTCGTCCGCAATCTGGAAGTTGAAGAGATCGTCGGGCAGATCCTGCTCGCCCGCGACCGGATCGGCGATTGGCCCGGCGCTTCGCCGCCCGACGATGGCGGCTTGGTGCCATCGGGCGATCGCAAGATCACCAACGTCGTGCTAATGGGCATGGGAGAGCCGCTCTACAATTTCGAGAACGTGAAGCGGGCCATGCTGGTGGCGAGCGACGGCAATGGTTTGTCGCTGTCGAAGCGGCGGATCACGCTATCGACTTCAGGTGTGGTGCCGGAGATTCCGCGTTGGGGTGCGGAGGCCGGCACGATGCTCGCGATTTCGCTGCACGCGGTGCGCGACGAGCTTCGTGACGAACTCGTGCCGCTCAACAAGAAGTACCCGATTGCCGCGTTGCTGCAGGCGTGCCGCAACTATCCGGGACTTTCGAATGCCAAGCGGATCACGTTCGAGTACGTCATGCTGAAGGACGTCAACGATAGTCTCGCGGATGCGCGGGCGCTGGTGAAGCTGCTGTCGGGCATTCCGGCGAAGATCAATCTCATTCCCTTCAATCCTTGGCCGGGTACCAAGTACGAGTGCTCGTCTTGGGGGCAGATCGAGCGCTTCGCCGACATCGTCAACAAGGCCGGTTATGCGAGCCCGGTCAGGACGCCACGCGGACGCGACATTCTCGCGGCGTGCGGTCAATTGAAAAGCGAGAGCGTGCGGCTGCGAGCAAGCGAGCGGACTGCTGCAGTTCCGGCTTACGATCCGACGGCTGGTGGAGACTAACCGTCATGGCGCGCGTGGTGGGGCGGCTTATCCTGGTGCCGATTGCAGTGCTGCTGGCAATGATCGCCGCGGGGATCGTTCTGGTCAGTCTTGGGCAGGAGCGCGTCGTGCAAGCCATCGCGCGGGCAGGAAACCAGGTCGACATCGACGGTGTGTTCGGGGCCGGAGAAGTGATGATCCGTCTCGGGTTCGTGGTGTTCTCGGTACAGACGCTGCTGCCGGTGCTGCTCTTGATCGTTGGCGGGGAGGTCGGGCGGATCAGAAGCCCGATCTACTACGTGCTCGGCGGAGGCGCGGCGCTCGCGATCATTCCGTTGCTGGCGCGGCTCGGCAACGCGGGCGTCGGCATGGACTCGATCACCGCTCTTTGGCAACTTTTCGCGACGGCTGGGTTCGCGGGCGGCTTCGTGTACTGGCTGGTGGCGGGCCGGACTGCCTGACCGGCGGCACTTTGTGGTTGAGCTTGCCGGGCGGGCGGGGGTAATAAGCCTTATCAGCAGCCGGTTTCCTGGGGGAAACAGAGATGGTCGGCCGAATTTTTCGCGTGCTCTGTGGGTTCATCATTGCGTGTATGGCGGCGGGACTGACGAAGGTTCTATTCGCCTACTCACCTGCTGAATTGTCCTCCTTGCTGCCCGAGGTGGCGCTCGAGCGTATCTCGCTCATGCTGCCCGTCGCGACACACATCGCCATCTTCTCAGCGCCGTTCGCGCTGGTCGTCACGGCGTTCGGAGAATGGCAGGGTTTGCGGGACTGGTCGTACTACGGCGTCGCCGCCATCGCGATCGCGCTGATCGGTTTTTTTGCTCAGTATCAGAGCGAGACCGCGACGCAGGGCTGGTCGATCCTCAACAGCAACTATCCGATTGTCGCCTTCCTCACGACAGGCTTTGTCGGCGGGGTTGCCTACTGGCTGGTGGCGGGCCGTCTTGCCGGCGTTTCGCAGCATACGAGCAACGGCACTACGATGGTTGCGCGCGCCTGATCGCGGGTTCAATCGTTCAGCGGATGCTCACGCGAGTTCTTGGATGAGCTTGCGGCGGATGGCTTCGCCAAAACTCTCGAACGTCTCGGTCACGACCATGAAGGCGCCTGGGCCGCCGATGACTTGTTCGCGATAGTGATCGTCGAGATCCCGCTCGAGCGCGAGGATGGGCAGCCCGTTGATCGTGATGCCGTCGGCAATGGCGTCGTCGCGAGCGGCGTAGGACGGACGGCCGCGGTTGGTGGCACCATCGCCCGATACATCGATGGTGCGGCGGATCGTCGGATACGGGCAGGACGCGAACAGCGTCCGAGCATGGTCGATGGCGCCTGAAATCGATGTGCCGCCCCCAAAGAGGCGGCGCGGCATGTCTTCGATTGCCATGGCGAACGAGGCGCATTCGAGATCGCTTGAAATGCGTGTCCAGGGAATGACCTGGATCTGCTGCGCCGGCCCGGTCCACTGGGTCATGGTGATGGCGACGGCGCCGGTCTGGCCGCGCTTGATCGTCTTGAGCACTTCGGCGGTCCTGAATGCGGCAACATAGCCGAGACGCTGGAGTTCGAAGCGTTCGCGATTGACGCTGCCCGACGTGTCGACGGCCAGCACGAGCTGGACATCGACGTTGCCGTCGGCACGAGCGTCGCGCGCGACAAAGGCAGACGCCAACGCAGCAGCTGCGACGCGACGCGTCATCATGCGAGCCATCGATGGTCTCCGGCACAATAGACTTCGGCGCGCATTGTGCGCAGCCGGTTCATGGAACGCAAACGAGTTCGACAGGGTAATGTTCAACCGAAGGCGGGGTTTGTTCACGGTTGCGCGAGCGCTTGCGATGGCGGCGAAGCTGTGACAACAAACAGGCATGAGCCAAACACCCGCGTCCGACAGCTCCGATATTCCGGCCTCGCTCGCGCTGCTTGGCGCGACTGTTCTGGCGCTGATCGTGGCCAACAGCGCACTCGCGCCGCTTTACAAGAGTCTGCTCACGGCAGATCTCAAGATCGGGATCGGCGCGCTTGCGCTCGAACATACCGTCAAAGATTGGATCAAGAACGCGCTGATGGCGGTGTTCTTTCTCTACGTCGGTCTCGAGATCAAATACGAATTCACCGAGGGGGCGCTGTCGTCGCGCGACCGCGCTTTCATGCCGTTCATTGCTGCGGCCGGCGGGATAATCGTGCCGTCGCTGATTTATCTGTTGATCGCGGGGCGTACGCCGGGGCTTGCGCGCGGCTGGGCCATTCCGTCGGCGACGGACATCGCCTTCGCGGTCGGCGTGGTGGGATTTCTCGGCCGGCATGTGCCGGCCTCGCTCAAGGCCTTCCTGCTGGCCGTGGCCGTGATCGACGATCTCGCCGCCATCCTGATCATTGCGCTGTTCTACACAGGTGGCCTTGTCTGGCAGCCACTGATCATTGCGGGCGGACTGATCTTTGCGCTCGGGTTGCTCAATCAGCGTGGCGAGCGGCGGCTATGGGTCTATCTTTCCGTCGGTTTTCTGTTGTGGCTTGCAGTCGGACAAGGGGGCATCAATCCAACGCTCGCTGGCGTGGTGCTCGGTCTGTTCATTCCGATGCGGGTCGGCGGGCGCGAGACGCTGCATGATCTGGCGCACGCGCTCAAATGGCCTGTTGCCTTCATCATCATGCCGATTTTTGCATTCGCGAATGCGGGTGTGTCGTTCAAGGGGCTCGGTGCGGACGTTCTGTTCGGGACGGTTGCGGTCGCTATCGCCGCGGGCCTCGCCATCGGCAAGCCGCTTGGCATTTCGCTCGCGGTATGGATTGCGACGGCCGCCGGCGCCGGCTCGCTGCCGGCAGGTGTCACGGCTCGGCAAGTCCTCGGCATGGGCGCACTCGCAGGCATCGGCTTCACGATGAGCCTCTTTATCGGCGACCTCGCGTTCGGCGGCGGCGCGGAAACCGAACAGGTCAGGATCGGTGTGTTGGCGGGGTCGTTCATCGCGACGGCGCTCGGTGTGGCCGTGCTGATCGGTAGTAATGCCAAGGCCAAGGGCGCCTGATATCGGCTTTCATTGCGTATCGCCCGGCGCCATACTTTGCTGGCGGCTTTCGAGCGCGGCGGAGTGGGAGGATATGTGATGGATCTGAAAGACAAGATCGTCGTGGTAACGGGTGCGGCCGATGGGATCGGGCGGGCACTTGCGCTTGGCGCGAAAGCGCGCGGGGCAAAAGCTGTCGTTGTCGCCGATCTCAACGGCGCGGGTGCGGAGAAGACCGCGCAGGATGTCGGAGGGCGGGCGTTCCAATGCGACGTCGCGCGCGAGGCAGACATCCAGCGGTTGGTCGAGACGACCGAAGCCGAGGTCGGTCCGATCGCGCTGTTCTGCTCGAACGCCGGCATCGGCAACTTCGGCGGCAACGGTACAAGTTCGACGTCGTCGTCGAATGAGCAGTGGCAGCGCGGGTGGGACGTCAATGTCATGTCGCATGTTTATGCGGCGCGAGCGCTGGTGCCGAAGATGGCGGCCCGCGGCGGCGGGTATTTCCTGCACACGGTGTCGGCGGCGGGGCTTTTGAACCAGATCGGCAGCGCGGTCTACGGCACAACGAAGCATGCGGCGATCGGGTTCGCCGAAAATCTCGCGTTCACGCATCGGGACCAGGGCATCCGCGTGTCGGTGCTTTGCCCGCAGGGTGTCGATACGGCGCTGCTCAAGGCGGCAGGGGCCTCCAACTCGGCGCTCGTCGATGGTGTGATCAGCGCAGAGCAGTGTGCCGCAGTGGCGCTCGACGGCGTCGAAAAGGAAACGTTTTGCATCCTGCCGCATCCGCAAGTCTTGCAGTACATGCGCAACAAGACGGCAGACTACGATCGCTGGATCGGTGGGATGGCGAAGCTGCAGCGCATTCTGGCACAGGGGAAACGGTGACGCGTGCGAAGCGTTGCAGACGTTGTGACGTAGTGCCTGGAAGGAGTGGCGGGGGACGATGCCAGGGCAGCATTTTGTGGTGATCGGCGCGGGGATCGTGGGCGCCGTCGTGGCGCATGATCTCGTTGCGTCAGGCGAGCGGGTGACGATCATCGAAGCCGGTCAGCCTGGCGGGTCGCAGGCGGCGAGCTACGGCAATGGGGCCTGGCTCAGTCCAGGCTCCGTCATCCCGATGTCGTCGCCGGGGCTCTGGAAGAAAGTGCCGGGATATCTGCTCGACCCGCTCGGGCCGCTGACCATCCGCTGGTCGTCTCTGCCGTGGCTGGCGGATTGGCTGGTTCGGTTCATTCGTGCCGGCAGCACGGTCGCGAAAGTGGAGGCGGTGTCGCGGGCGCTGCGTCCGCTGGTGACGGACGCGCCCGAGCGGCACGAACGGATTGCGCGAGCGGTTGGGGTTGGCGATCTCATCGTGCGCGGCGGTCTGCTCTATGTTTATCCGACACGCGCAGACTACGAAGCGGAGGCGCTGTCGTGGCGATTGAGGAAAGAGGCGGGTCTATCGTGGCGGGAACTCGATGCGGCAGCGCTGCGGCAACTCGAGCCTGCGGTCGGTTCGCAGTATGGCTTCGGGGTTCTGCTACCGGCGGGCGCCCATTGCCGTGATCCCGGCGCCTATGTGGCTGCGATCGTCGCGGATGCCGTGAAGCATGGCGCGCGTGTCGTGACGTCGCTTGCCTCTGGGTTCGATGTGCGGGACGGCAAGTTGTTCGGGGTAAAAACGGACGACGGGATGATCGCTTGCGACAAGGCGATCCTTGCAGCGGGCATTGGCAGCGGCCGTTTGGCCAAGGCTGCGGGAGACCATGTGCCGCTTGTCAGCGAGCGCGGCTATCACGTCGTCGTGTCGTCGCCGGAAGTCTGGCCGACCATTCCGGTCATGCCTTCTGACGGCAAGATGGCCAATACGATGACGCGAGGTGGCTTGCGGGCCGCAGGACAAGTGGAATTGGCGCGGGTCGATGCGGCGGCGAACTGGCGGCGGGCTGATATTCTGCTCAAGCATCTCGCGGCGACTTATCCTGGATTGAAAGGGCACGCGGACCCGTCGCGATTGTCCCGATGGCTTGGACACCGTCCCTCGACTCCGGATGGCTTGCCGGTCATTGCGAAGGCGTGGGCTTCAGACGACATCGTCTACGCCTTCGGGCACGGACATATCGGATTGGCGGCGGGGCCGGCGTCGGCGGAACTTGCCGTGGCGCTCGCGACGGGGCGGCCCTCGACAATTTCCGCAGAACCCTACGCAGCGGACCGCTTCTGAGCGATCAACGCTTGCACATCAACGTTGGCCGATCTGGCGCAGCCGTTCCAGACGGCGGCGGCGGTCGACCATGGTTTCGCCGCCTGGCACGCGCATGTCGCGGATGAACTCGAGGGTGCCGCGGCTCACATGGGGTGTCAGGCGCGCCACCACCACAGCGGTGATCACAGCCAGCGCAATCGCGAGCAGGGCGACTTGTGGACCGGCGATGCCGATCGCTCCGGCTTGGCCAAGCAGGATGAAAAACAAGCTCGCACCGAGGCCGGTCAGCATACCTGCCATCGCGCCCCAGGCGTTCAAGCGCTTCCAGAACACCGATAGCACCAGAACGGGGAAGCACGCGGATGCGCTAACAGTGATGCCCCACAGCGCCATCTGAAGCGGGTCCGATTTCACGAGCGCGATGGCAGCAACGGCGGCGGCAATGGCACCGACGACAATCTGCGCCGTTGCGACGCGGCCATCGGACGTCTCGTCGCGTGACGGCAAGCGGATGACATCCTCGGAGATCATCGTGGCGAGCGCGTTGAGGCCAGCGGAGGCTGCGGCCAGAGCCGCCGCAAGGGCGCCGGCCATCGCGAGGTAGAGCAGCACTGCCGGCATACCGGCTGCCACGGTCAGGGCGTAGAAAACAGTGTCCCGCTTGATGGCGATGCTCGTCAAAGCAACCGGGCCGCTCTTCGATTGTACGCCGGCCCAGCCGAACTGCTGGAGTTCCTGGAACCAGATCGGCAAGCGGCCGCCTGGCTGGCCCATCACCTGATCGATGATGTAGCCGCGATAGAAGGCGGCGGAGGCGGCCAGCGTCAAAAAGCAGAAGGCGGTGATGAGGACGGCCCAGCCCATCGATTTGCGAGCGTCGTAGACACTCGCCGAGGTGCCGGTGCGGGAGAGCAACGTCGGCATGGCGGCGATGCCGGCGATGATGACGACTTGGGTGGCGGTGTAGGCCCAGCTGCCGATATGGCCGAACGATTGCAGATAGCGCTTCGAGAAGAACTCGAGATCCGCGCCCGGTATTTCGAAGAGGAGCGGCGAGGCGAGCAGGATCGGTGCGCCGCCGGTCGCTTCGATACGCGCAACATTGCGCAGGAGGTTGCCGTGGGTCATTTGCGGCAGGGGCAGGCTCGATACGAGCAGCGACACGATCGTTGCCACGGTCGCGAGGGCGATCATCGCCAGGATGGCTTGCGCCGCCGCCGACCACGTCAGCGACCGCATCCCGCCGCCGGCGACGATGATCGCGGCGAATGCGGTGGTGGTCAGGATCATCAAGCTTTGTGACTGGCCGAGCAATGTGGCGGCGACACCTGCGGCCAGGCGGATCTCGGCAACGAGAACGAGCATGACCGGAACGGCCAGAACGGCAGCGGCGATCGCCCGCACGAGGCGGCTTTCAAAGCGCAGGCCGAAGAATGCCGGGAGGGAATGCGCGCCGACCTTGCGCAGGAAGGGGACGACGAGAACGGCCATGACCACGAGGCCGCCGATCCAGCCGAGCACGAACACGAAGGCATCGGTGCCGATCAAAGCGAAGGTGCCGGTCAGGGCGATGAAGCCGACGCCGCCGAGCGCCGACATCGATAGGACGAGGCCGCCGAAAAACGGCGGTATGCGCCGGCCGGCGGCGAAGTAGTCATAGGGGTCGCGGGTGGTGGCTGCGACGCCGAAGGCGGCATAGAGGATGACGGGGATGGCGAACATCAGAGCCCGCAGCCAGCCGTCGGCGACACCAAGTTGCTCGAACATGGCGACCATAAGCACGAGCCCGGCGATCAGGCTCGCATATATGCCGTAGTAGGTCCCAAGGCGCGGGTTGATCAGCCGGGAGCGGGGCAAGGAAAACATGGCGCCGCTCAGAGATCTTCGTTCGCCCCGTGCCAATGGTCGATCGCGTCCTGGCGATTGACCCAGCTTGCCGTAACGATCGCGGCGATCAACAACAGGCCGTGGCAGAGGAGAAAGTAGCCGAGGGGCGCCCCGAGGATGCGCTTGGCATTGAGGGCGTCGGCGTACATCGGGACGACGATGATGGTGGCGAGAAACGGCAGCAGGGTGGCGACCATCTGCCACTTGGTGTGCCGCCAGTAGGGCTTGCGCTCACGCCAGTCGATCATGCGTCCCCTCCGAACTGTGCAGGCATTGCCGCCCCGTCAGGCTGGCTTAGGGGTAGATTATGGTTGCCGAGGGGCGATCGGCCGTGCCGAACGCTCCGCGTTGCGGAACATTAGCCATCGTACCTAAAGCCCGCTACACTTGATGCGTGAATCTGGAATAGTTTCCCGGTGGATAAGCGGCGATTCGGGGTCCAAGCCGTCTCGCTTCCTTTGGGATCGTCAGGAAAGACGCCATGCCGTCAAGCCGATTTATCATCGTCGACGACCACCCGCTGTTTCGAGACGCGCTCAGGCAGACCCTTGCATCGTCCTTCAAGTCGACCAAGGTCGACGAAGCCGGATCGCTCGATGCACTGATGGGGCTGCTCGATGGCGACGAGGATACCGATCTCATCCTGCTCGATCTGACCATGCCCGATGTTCAGGGCTTGTCGGGCCTCTTGCAGATCCGCACCCAGCATCCGGCAATCCCTGTCATCGTCGTCTCGGCGGTCGACGACCCGGCCGTCATCCGCAAGTGTCTCGATTTCGGTGCGTTCGGCTTCGTGCCGAAGTCGCGGCCGGTGGACGAAATTCGCACCGCCATCCGCACCGTGGTCGATGGCGGTGTTTGGACTCCGGCAGGCTTCGACGCGTCTGCGCCGAGCGACAGCGGCGACCGAGAACTGGCAGCCCGCTTGTCGACCCTGACACCGCAGCAAATCAAAGTGCTCGGCATGCTTGGCGAGGGCCTGCTCAACAAGCAGATCGCCTACAAGCTCAACGTCTCGGAAGCGACGATCAAGGCGCACGTGTCGGCGATCCTGCAGAAGCTCGGCGTCGACAGCCGCACGCAGGCGGTCATCGCGATCAACAAGAGCGGCATTGGGCCGTGGCCGAAGCCTGCGACCGCGGACTGATCCGTCAGTAGAGCAGGTACTTCGCGCGCTTCTGCTCGAAGGCTGCGACGTCGG
Source organism: Hyphomicrobiaceae bacterium (assembly GCA_033812735.1). GTDB lineage: Bacteria > Pseudomonadota > Alphaproteobacteria > Rhizobiales > Hyphomicrobiaceae > JABFRJ01. The sequence continues at coordinate 19,839 of JAPXTA010000002.1, forward strand.
CTTGCCAAGCCGCGACTATGTCGCTGCCGCTCGCGCCTGACGCCAGCATGCTTTTCAGCCGCGCTGTTCCGGCGATGAGCTGGAACATGCGATTGTCCGGCAAGACGGAGCGGCCGGTTGCCTTGGCCTGACGCTGGATCAACGCTAGCGCGTGGATGCCGAGTTCGAGCGGGCGGACGGCATCAACGTTGGTGATCGCGATGCGGACGCCGTTGACGGGTTCGCCTTTGAAGCGCGGGTCTTCCGCTACGTTCTTGATCGATTGCGGGACGTAGCGAACGGCCTCGAAGCGGACGCCGGGCGATTTTAGCGCCGTCAGATCTGCGGCAAGCTTTCCAGCGTCGAGCCAGGGCGCTCCAAACTGCGAGAAGGGGGTCGGCGTGCCGCGTCCTTCGTTGACGAGCGTTTCGCCGACCACGCCGATACCGGGATAGACGAGGGCAGCGTTGAACGTCGGAATGTTCGGGCTTGTCGGAACCCATGGCAGACCTGTCGCTGGCCAGCGCATCGACCGCGTGAGGCCTTCGCATTTCATCACTTGCAGATCGAGGGTCTCGAGGCCGTCGAGCCAACGCTCGCCTTTGATCATGTGTGCGAGTTCGGCGACCGTCATGCCGTGGACGATGGGCATTGGGTATTGGCCGACGAACGACTTGAACTGCGGCTCCAACGTGAACCCCGAGACGTAGGAGAGGCCGAGCGGGTTCGGGCGATCGAGGACGACGAAGGGGATGCGGCGGCGCGCGGCCGCTTGCATCGCTAGACCCATCGTCGAGATGTAGGTGTAGAAGCGGGCGCCGATATCCTGGATATCGAAGACGAGGACGTTGACGTCGCGTAGCATCGCTTCGGTTGGTGCCTTGACGTCGCCATGCAGCGAGAAGATCGGCACGCCGGTTTTCGGGTCGCGGTCGTTGGCAACTTTGGCGCCGGCTTCGGCGGTGCCGCGAAAGCCGTGCTCGGGCGCGAAGATGGCCGCGAGGCGAACGTTGCCGGCGTCGGCCATCAGGTCGACGAGGTGTTTTCCTTCGACGAGGCCGGTCTGATTGGTGATGATACCGACGCTTTTTTTGGCGATCGGATAAAGCCAGGCGCGATAGAGGACGCCTGCACCGGTTTCGACCATCGGCGTTTTGCCTTTTGGCTTGGCGGCGAATGCGGGGGTGAGCCCCGTGACGGCTGCGGCTGCGGCTGCGGCTGAGGTTAACGCCTTGCGGCGATCTATGCTGTTCGACTTGGACATGATGCCTTGGTTCCCCGCGGGTCGGGGCGATGTGGCCAATAGTTGCGGCGGGGACAAGGCGAAGATGGGCTCTGAGGCCCGTTCGTGGGGTGCCAGGGCCCGTTTACCAACCGCTTGGCCATCACCCTGCGGCGAACACACCATCGGCGTCAGCGGCGCTAATTCTGACGCCCACGCGATTAACCGTTTCAGCGGCGCTTTCGACACTGAAACGGCGGTTCATCGGCCATTGCCAACTCAGGTGTGGATCACCCGGCCATACGCGTCGAGGACGGCTTCGTGCATCATTTCAGAGAGCGTCGGGTGCGGGAAGACGGTGTGCATCAGCTCTTCTTCCGTCGTCTCCAAGTTCATGGCGACGACGAAGCCCTGGATCAGTTCGGTCACTTCCGCGCCGACTAGGTGCGCGCCGATCAGTTGACCGGTCTTGGCGTCGAAGATGGTTTTCACGAGGCCTTCGGGTTCGCCGAGCGCAATCGCTTTGCCGTTGCCGGCGAAGGGGAAGCGGCCGACCTTGATGTCGCGTCCGAGTTCCTTCGCCTTCTTCTCGGTGAGGCCGACGCTCGCGACCTGGGGATGGCAATAAGTGCAGCCAGGGATCTGCAGTTTATCCATCGCGTGCGTGGGCAGGCCCTTGATGGTCTCGATGCAGATGACGCCTTCGTGCTCGGCCTTGTGGGCGAGCATCGGTGGGCCGGCGACGTCGCCGATGGCGTAGATGCCCGGCACGTTCGTGCGTCCCAGGCCGTCGGTGACGACGCAACCGCGGTCGATTTTGACGCCGAGTTTTTCGAGACCGAGATTTTCGATGTTGCCGACGACGCCGACGGCGGAAATGACACGGTCATACTCGGCCGTCGATTTCTGGCCCTTGTCGTCCTCGATCGTGGCGACGACGCTATTGGCCTTCTTTTCGAGTTTCGTCACCTTCGACGACGTCTTGATCTTCATGCCCATCTTGTCGAGGCGCTTGTGGACGTGAGTGGCGATCTCGTGATCCTCGACGGGGAGGATCTGCGGCAGCAACTCGACCACAGTCACGCCCGCGCCCATGGTGTGGTAGAAGCTCGCGAATTCGATGCCGATGGCGCCAGAGCCAACGACCAGCAGCGATTTCGGCATCTCCTGCGGCACCATCGCTTCAAAGTAGGTCCAAACCAGCTTGCCGTCGGGTTCGAGGCCGGGGAGCACGCGCGGGCGGGCGCCGGTCGCGACGATGATGTGCTTGGCTTGGTAGGTGCCGGCGCCGAGTACGCCCTTCGGTGGCGGGATCGCCGGTTGCATGGCGGGCTTCTTAGTCGGCGAGACGGTCACTTGGCCTGGCTTGTCGATCGCGGCCTCCCCCCAGATCACGTCGACCTTGTTCTTCTTCATCAGGAAGCCGACGCCGCCGTTGAGGCGCTGGGAGACACCGCGCGATCGGTTCACGACGGCTGCCGCATCGACCTTCATCTTGCCTTCGAGAACGAGGCCGTAGTCCTTGGCGTGTTCGGCGTAGTGGAGGATCTCGGCAGATCGCAGCAGCGCCTTGGTCGGGATACAGCCCCAGTTCAAGCAGATGCCGCCCAAGTGCTCGCGCTCGACGATCGCGGTTTTGAAGCCGAGCTGGGCGGCGCGGATCGCCGTGACATAGCCGCCGGGGCCGGCACCGATGATGAGGACGTCGTAGGAGGACATGTGGACTACACCCGCGAGTTTGCTAGGGCCTGGGTTCACAGATCTAGCCGGATGCGGGGGTGGGCGCAAAGGGTGTGAATCAAGAGGGTATCAAAGCGCTTGACTTGACGCGTCCTGTGGCTATCGACGCGGGCATGACCGGTCCAGCAACTCCCTCTGCCAGCAGCCGGCGTGCGTCGGTCGCGTTCATCCTATTTACGGTGCTGCTGGACGTGCTCGCGATCGGGCTTGTCATTCCGGTATTGCCGAAGCTGGTTGAGAGCTTTGCCGGTGATACGAGCCGGGCTGCCGTGATGTTCGGTTTGATGTCGGCATCGTGGGCGTTGATGCAACTGGTGTTCTCGCCGATCGCGGGTGCCCTGTCCGATCGCTTCGGGCGGCGTCCGGTGCTGTTGCTGTCGAATTTTGGGCTTGGGCTCGACTACATATTGATGGCTTTGGCGCCGACGCTTGGCTGGTTGTTCGCGGGCCGTGTGATCTCGGGGATCATGGCGGCGACATTCTCCACCGCGACGGCCTATATCGCCGACGTGACCGAACCCGAAAAGCGGGCGGCTGCGTTCGGGATGATCGGCGGTGCGTTCGGGCTCGGCTTCGTGCTCGGTCCGGCGCTCGGCGGTATCCTTGGCGATATAGATGCGCGGCTGCCGTTCTGGGTCGCGGCAGGATTGAGCCTCGCCAATGCCTGCTACGGCTATTTCATCCTGCCGGAGAGCTTGAAGGCGGAGGCTCGTTCGCCGTTCCGCTTCAAGAGCGCCAACCCCATCGGTGCCATCAATTTGTTGCGCTCCGATCCTGTTCTCGCGCGTCTCGGCCTGGTCCTGTTTTTCTATCACCTGGCGCATGCGGCTCTGCCGGCCGTTTTCGTGCTTTATGCCGGGTATCGCTTCGGTTGGGGTACGAAGGAGGTCGGTTTGGTGCTGGCCGCCGTCGGCGTGTTTTCTGCCATCGTACAGGCGGGGCTGATCCGTTGGGCCATCGCGGCATTCGGAGCGCCTCAGACCCTGCTGATCGGAATTGCCGCCGGCGCCTTCGGATTTTTGATCCAGGGGCTCACGACGAATGGGCTCGTATACGTGGTTGGCATTCCAATCTTCGTGATTTGGGGGTTCATCACGCCGTCGGCGCAACAGATGATGACGGCGCGGCTCGGGCCCGATCGGCAAGGGCAGTTGCAGGGGGCGAACGCGAGCCTGATGTCGATCGCCAATCTGGCCGGGCCGCTCGTTTTCAGCCAGATTTTCGCTTGGGCTGTGGCTGAGCCCGCTCGAGGGGCCGCGCTCGCCGGCTTGCCGTTCGTGTTGGCTGCCCTCCTTCTCACCATCGCGTTCATCATTGCCCGGCAACCAACTGCTGGGGCGCGTTGACGGCCCGGCGGCGCCATCTCAATATCCGCCCACCCGTCCGCCAGACGATCCGTTCACCGCTCAGAGGGACTGACATGACTATCAGGGTTTCACGACGCCGCGTTCTCGAGACCGGCGCGGCCGCGGCAGCACTCGGCGCGTTTGGTTCTAGCGCTGCCATGGCGCAGGCGACGGAATTGTCGTTCTGGACGTGGCGTCAGGAAGACCGGGCGCAATATGCCGAACTCTTCAAGATGTTCACGGACAAGAACCCTGACATCAAAATCAATTTTCAGGCCTATGAAGCGCAGAACTACGCGACTGTGCTTTCAACCGGGCTCGCCGCGGGAACGGGTCCTGACATCATCCATATCCGCGCTTACGGCGGCACCGAGCAGTTTGCGAAGGCAGGCTATCTTCAGGCGCTGACGAAGGAAGCGGTACCGGAGCTCGCCAATTTTTCCGATAGTGCGCTCGGCGCCTTGTCGATGCGGTCGGACAAACAGGTCTACGGCGTGCCCTTCGCGTCGCAGACGCTCGGCGTGTTCATCAACAAGGAGCTGTTCGACAAGAACGGCTGGAAACCTGCCGCGACCTGGGACGAGTTCGCGGATCTCGCCAAGAAAATCAAAGCAGCGAACGTGATCCCGATCGCGAACGGAACCGCGACCGCTTGGATGTGCGAGGTGCTGACGAACATCGTCGCCGGTTCGTTCTATGGGACCGAGTTCGCGCCGGACCTGATGGCTGGTAAGGCGACGTTCCAGGATCCGCGCTACATCGCCGGTCTCACCAAGCTCACCGAACTCAAGGATCACATGCCGCCCGGCTTTACGGGGATCGACTATCCGACGTCGCAGCAGCTGTTCCTGTCGGGCCGCGCGGCGATGTTCTTCGGCGGCTCGTTCGAGCTTGCCAATTTCCGCAAGCAGAACCCGAACCTGAAGATGGATTTCGTTGCGCCACCGGCCGCCAAGGCGGGGGCGCCGGGTCTCGTGTCGCTGTTTTATGACGGCGGTTACGCGATCAATGCGAAGACGGCCAAGAAGGACGCGGCAACGAAGCTCATCCGCTTCTTGTCGACGCCGGAATTCGGCACGAAGTTCTCGGCATTGCTCGGCAACATCTCGCCGATCAAGGGCGTCGATATCGCCGATCCGACCTTGAAGCAGGTCGCGGCGCTCAACGCCAATTCGGTGCCGTACATCATGGCGGTGCACTTCCGCTACAACGAGCCGACGGGATCGACGCTGTTGCAGCAGGGCATTCAGAAGATGATGGGCGGGCAGGCGAGCCCGGCCGATGTCGCCAAGTCCGTCACCGAGGGCATCGCGACGTACTTCGAGCCGTTCAAGAAGAAGTAAGCGCCAACGAAAAAGCCGCGCGCGAGGGGGACTCGCGCGCGGCTTTTGTTTGTCTCGGTATTAGGCGACGGCCTTGATGGTCTTTGCCAGCTTCTCGGTGATTTCGCCGATCTGGTCTTCGGTGACGATCAGCGGTGGCGAGGTGACGAGGGTGTCGCCGCCGACGCGGCAATACATGTCGAGATCGTGATACATTTTCTCGATCGCCATGTAGCCGCGCTTGCCGACTTCACCTGGAATAGGATCGAGGTCGATGCCGCACATCAGGCCGATCGGGCGGATGTCGGCGACGTTCGGCAAGCCCTTGAGGCTCATCATCGCGTCGGCGAACATGCCCTCGAGCTTGCGAGCGCGCTCGAAGAGACCCTCTTCCTTGTAGAGTTCGAGCGTGGCGACACCAGCGGCAACCGCGAGCGGGTGACCGGAGTAGGTGTAGCCATGGAAAAGCTCGACCATGTATTCCGGACCGGTCATGTGCGTCTCGTAGACGCCCTTGCGCACCAGGACGCCGGAGAGCGGTACGGCGGCGTTCGTCACGCCCTTGGCGAAGGTGATCATGTCGGGCACGACGCCGTAACGCTCTGACGCGAAGCCGTAGCCCAAGCGGCCGAAGCCGGTGATGACTTCGTCGAGGATCAAGAGAATGCCGTGTTTCTCGGTGATCTCGCGCAGCTTCTTGAGGTAGCCCTTCGGCGGCGGCAAGCAGCCGGTGGAACCTGCGACCGGCTCGACGATGACGGCGGCGATGGTGCTCGCGTCATGCAGGCCGATGATGCGCTCGAGTTCGTCGAGGGTTTCGAGACCCCAATCCGGCTCGCCCTTGGTGAAGGCCTGCTTCGCCTTGTTGTACGTCGCCGGGATGTGGTCGACGCCGACGAGCATGTTGCCGAAGGCCTTGCGGTTGTTGACCATGCCGCCGACGGAGATGCCGCCGAAGTTGACGCCATGATAGCCGCGCTCGCGGCCGATGAAGCGTGTGCGCGAGCCCTGGCCGCGCGCCTTGTGATAGGCAAGGGCGACCTTGAGTGCGGTTTCGACGGCTTCGGAACCGGAGTTCGCATAGAGGACGTGATCGAGATCGCCCGGCGCCATCAGTGTCAGCAGCGACGACAGCTTGAACTGGTCGGGATGTGCGTACTGGAAGGGCGGGGCGTAGTCGAGGTTCGCTGCGGCGCGCTGGATCGCTTCGACGATCGGTTTACGGGTGTGGCCGGCGTTGACGCAGAAGAGGCCGGCCGTCGCGTCGATCAGCTTGCGGCCGTCGGGCGTGTAGTAGTGCATGCCTTCGGCTTTTGCGAAGAGGCGGGGGCGCTTTTTGAAGGCGCGGTTCGGTGTGAATGGGAGCCAATAGGACTCCAATTCATTCGGTTTCATATCGAGTGGGGCCATGATGGGTCTCCTTTGGTTGATTTGCGTTACTTCAGCTCGATCTCGACGAATGCGACTTCGTGCGCGCTCGCGTTGATGACGTTGTGCTCGGTTCCGGTCTTGCGGCCGTAACTGGCGCCGAGCGCCAGTGGCGCGCGGAACGACGTGCCGTCGGGCATCTCGATTTCAAGCATGCCATTGGCGACAGGGACGACGACATAGTCCATGGTGTGGGTGTGCCAGCCGGTCTCGCCGCCGGGCGGAAAGCGCCATTCGGTCACCTTCACACGTTCGTCGTCCATCTGAACGGTGGCGACAGCTTGGGGTCTGACAGGTTTGGCAGTCACGGGGTCGTCTCCTCAGAACTGTTGTCGTGCTCCATCGCCGTCAGTTTGGCGATGAGTTTCTGGCCGTATTCGTCGACATGCGCCCGCATGAGCGCAGCGGCCCCCGCCGCATCGCGTGCGAGAACCGCGTCGAAGATCGGCTTGTGCTGTTGCGGCAGCGTGGCAGTCTCGTCGAAGAGCAGATTCGTCGAAGCGATGACGATGCTGATCTGCTGGGCGACGCGGCGATAATGTTCGGCGAGCCGGTCGTGACCGGCGGCTTCGACGATGGCGCGATGAAAGGCGAGATCGGCTGCGGCGGCCTCGTTCGAGCGGCCCGCAGCTGCCTCGGCCTCAAGGTGGGCGAAGGCATCGGAAACGGCCGTGCGGCCTTCGTGCGAGGCACGTTCGGCGGCGAGCGAGGCGGCAAGGCTTTCCAGGCTGGCGCGGAGGGTGACCAACTCCCAGACGTCGTTCGGTGTCAGCCGCGTTACCATCCAGCCTGTATAGGGAACTTGGACGACCAGGCCTTCGCCAACAAGGTGGTGAAGCGCGGATCGGATCGTCGCGCGGGAAATGCCGAGCTGACCGGCCAGCGATACTTCCGTCAGGCGTGAACCGGGAGCGAGGCGGTGGCTCAAAATCGCGGCGCGCAGCCGCTCGAGCGCCTCGGCTTCGGCGCTTCGCTTCGCAATGGGTTTGAGGTCGGCCAACGTCATGCCCATTGGTAGACCAGGTGCAGATTGTCGACAATCTGCAAAAATTGCATGGCGTGCCCTCCAGATCGAAAGCGCCTATTGTCGCGCCGGTTGCCGCGCTGGGACAGCGTCCCTATCCAATGCGAAGCAACGCGAAGGGCAGAGTCGATGGCGGGGTTCGTAGAGCGGGTCCTCAACCGCAGCGCAGGACCTATTCGAGGCGAGGTCACCGAGGCCAACACATTGGCTGTTACGGCCGTGCATGCGGGCTCGATCGCCGATGCCGCGGAGATCAAGGCTGGCATGCTGTATCGGCCGACGAAGCCGTCGGCGCTGTCTCCGCTCGCGTTACCGGAGCGCGGCAAAACCGGGGAGATCAAATCGCGCTTCGTCGACTTTGGAGCGAACGAGGAGATCGAGGTCACGACGGCCGGATTTCCGTTCGGCATGGAACTCGCCAAGAGCCCGGCGGCGCTTGCCAAGGACGTGGTTGGCAACATGTTCGACATCGATGCGCTGGCCGATCTCGTACACGGCGGCGACAAGGACGCGATCGGCCGGTTCGTGTCGGAGGTCGCGCGGGTTCAAAGCGGCAAAAACCGGGGGCTCGGCGATGTCGTCAAAGGCTGGTTCGCCAAAGGCGGGGCTGCTCAGAGTGGCGTCGAACTCGACCCCAACAGCTACATGGGCTTAACGCCCCACGTAAAACTTGTCGGGGCGTTCTGGCTTGCGGCGCATCGGAACGCTGCGGGGGCGCGTCAGTTGTTGCGGGCGTGGGAAGAGTGGGGGGTGGCTGGATCAGGCAGCGCTTATCTGTCGCTCTATCATCTCGCGCGTGCGCTGGTTCGCGAGACCGAAGGCGGCGCTGGAGGCGACATCAAGGCCGAACTCATCGACGCTTATGGCCATGCGGAAGAGAGCGCTCTCGTCGCCGCTTTCTGGCGCGAGCGGCAGGATGCACCGTTACCCCATCGGCAGACGTTGCACGGTCAGGTATTTCCGCGGCCATACCGCCTTGCGGCATTCGATCCGCTCGAAAGCTCCGGAGGGGCTGGAGCCAATTTCGTGTCACTTGCCGAGAGTTTAGAACAGCTCTCGCCGGAGCAGCGGTTGCTGGTGATCGCGCTCGGGCCCTACCGGGCGAACGGGTTTTATTCCCGTATTCTCTACCGCCTGCAGGAGTTGCAGCCGGTGCTTGGTGCGCTTTTTCCGGCTGTGCACGTGATCACGTCGTACGAGGCCGGCAACCGGCACAATCCGGAGTGGCTGGCCGGTGAGATCCTGGCGCGCAAGCGTGGCATGGTCATTTCTATCCTGCACGACGCGGAAGGGGGTGTCGGTCGCGGACTGCAGGTGAAGCGCTCACCGCACGCGTTCATCATCGATCGCGAACAGATCGTGCGATACGATGGGTTTCTTCCGGACGAGGGGGGCTTCTGGCAGGGGCTTGCCAGCTGAGCCGGCTTACTCGGCGGCGTCGAGGATTTCCGCGGACATCTGGGGGGCGCCGCCGTCGAGCATGCCGAGGGCATGCAGGTAGACGTCGAGCACGCTTTCCTCTTCCTGGCGCTCGGTTTTGCTCTTCTTGCGCAGGCGCAGCACCTGACGCATGACCTTGACGTCGAAGCCGACGGCTTTCGCTTCTGCGAACTTGTCGCGGATGTCGGCTGACAGTGCCTTCTTTTCTTCCTCGAGGCGCTCGATTTGCTCGATGAACTGGCGGAGCTGGTTTTGGGCGGCGACTTGCAAGGTCATATCGGAACCCTCGTTTCAGGCGGGTCGTCGGGTGGAACAGCGTTGCTGTCTGGCTTTCCATGACGCTAGTCAGAGGGGGGAGGTGCAGCAAGCGTAGCGGTGGCCTCGGGCGGAGTTATCCCCTCATTCCAAAGGCGCTCAGCGTTGTCGCTTGCCTGTGGCGCAGATGCATCTCCGTATTCAGATTATTCTCCACCGCTTTCAAGAAACCGCCGTGATTTCCAGCGTTTGCCTTGACCCGGACGCAGACTGGCGGAACATGGAGGGTCTGCGTTCCACTGCATAGGGCTGCGTCGGGCCGTGGTGGTGGCTTAAGTAGAGTGAGACGTTCGCCGATGGCGGTGCGTAGCGAAACCTTGACGCTCGAAAGCGTGGCCCGCGCGCTGGAGTTGGCGCGCCGGGATGTCGAAGCGGTACTGGCCGAGAGTTCCGATTGGCAGGCCGCGCAGGCTCTTGCGGAGCATGCATCGACGGTGTCCGAGCGCAACCGCCTTGCGGCCCGGCTTGCCCTCGTTCCGGCCTACCGGGCTCATACCCGGATCACCGAGGCGCTGCGACAGCTCTCCGCATTTGCGATTGCCCAGTCCGCGGATCGCGCCAATGGCTGGGGCGGCGAGATTCCGGCTTCAGCCGCGTCGCTGCAGCGGGCCAACGCCGAGACCGAGCGAGGGAGGCGGCACGAGGGCTCCGGCTTCGATGTGCCGCCGTTGTCGGGCTGGCAGGCCGGTGCGGAGCACGGCGCGGATCACGGCGCCGAACAGGGCGCTGATCATGGTAATGGGCCGGATGCGCGGATGAAGGTCGATCTCGACCTATTGATTTCGCGTATCAGAAAGGGGGCGGGCCATCGCGGTCCATTGCCGTTGACGGGCTTGCTTGCCGAGGTTGCGGCCGTGGCGCCTGCGGGACTGACGGCGGGCCCGCATGATGAAGCCCTTGCATTTCCGCCGCGTGCGCCATCGCGTGATGTGGTCGAGACTGCGCCGGTACCAGAGCCCGTCGAGCTGACGCCGGTGTCACCCTGGAACGAGACGCGGCGCGCCGAGGACAACGAGATCGTCGTCGAGGATCAGAAGACAATCGCCATCGCAGCTGCCGCTACGGCCATGGTGCGATCGCGAGACCCGTTGGAGCAGTTGAACGCCATGGAGGCCGAGATCGGCGTGCTGGAAGCGGGCGTGGCGCGTCCTTTGCCGCCACGACCGGCGGGCGTCAGTGTGCCTCCCGGATTCGATCCCGCAAGTGTCGATCTTGGTGAAGCACTGGTGGAGATCGTCCGGAAGCCCCGTGACAAGCAGGGCGACATTATCGATGTGCCCGTCGAGGATGCGGACGATGCCGATGCGCTCGACGGCAACGAAGCGCACATTGAAATCGTTCGCCGCACTTGAGAGCTTGGTCAGCGGGGTGCGTTGCAATTGTTGGGCGAACTGCTCAATGTGATGAGCCGACCTTCCCGGTATCAGGGGAAGATTTGCGACCCCCTTTTGCAACAGCCGTCGATTTAAAACCGCGTCTCACATCTTTTCGACAATATTGTGGCGTAGTCGCGACGTCGGGTAACTGCTGTAAATTAATATTTTGTAATTCTCGATTTCCTTGAATTTGTTGTTGTCGTTTCCATGTCTGCTTGACCAGCAACTCAATGTGGAACGGATCAGCAAATGCTTGATGCCACTCTCGCAACTGTCTCTGGCAACAAATCTTATTCAGTTCGATTGGCCGACGGAGATTTTAAAATCGTCAACGGCTACCTTAAGGCCTTTGTGTTGCGCTTTCCAGATGGGTCATCAGAGATATATGTGGTTACGAGTATTGGGAATGCAGCGAATAAGCCATCTCTTATCGAAAAGGCGTTTGCATCGGTGCCGCTTGTTCAAGTGGGTCAGAGGTGGGGACTCCGAACCGCAGCTGCGGGCGCTGCTCTTGGGGCGCTGGCATCGGCGCTTTGGAGGCTCTACGGACCCGACGGGGCTCAGTACTATTGCGACTCGAGCGGGAAGATCGTGTTTCATGGTCCTCTTCGCATCTTGGAGCATGTACGTTAATGGGCTCAATCGTTATTCGTCGTGGCGAAGCGTGGTATGGTTCTGGGTTGCCGCTCTTCATATTTGTGGACAATGTTTTGAGAGGTTCCATCCCGTCGCCTGGCGGAATTGCACTCCTGACATTGGATGACGTGCCTAAGGTGGCTTTGACTGCACTCTTGGATGGATGCAGGAGTCGGCCGCTTGTTGTGTCGCCGTCACCGCAAGTGTTTAGGGTCATTTATCGGCCACCCCCATACCCTTTGCTCTACGCGTTGTTTGAGCGCAGTGCATTCGGTTCCTTTGAAAGAGATCAGTGATCTGGATGGAGCAGTGAAATGGGTGGTTTCTCGCTAGTGGATCCAATCCTAACGGCGGTCGGGTGGGCTTTTGAGCCCAAGGAAGTTAATACCTGCGAAAGCGAGTGGCTTGAGGGTCAGCGAAGTGGACGGGAGTTTGGCGAGGAGGCGGGCTATGCCACAGGCTATCGCGACGGCGAGTCTTCGGCTGATCAGTTGCAAGTCTTTGAAAATGAACTACTGAGGCAGGAGATCGATCGCCTTTCCGGCCACGTCAGTAGTGATCCGCCGGATGACCACGAGCCGGATAATCTATCTCCCGCGTCATCGGAGCCGGTGGCCCAGTTTCCGAGCGTATTTGACGCTTCGTCAACCTCAATGGCTGATGATTAATCCGCGGGTCGAAATCGTCCGCCGCACTTGAGACCAGCGTCAGCGTCCGGCGCCACAGCCGCTGGCTGACTTGTCCAAGGCTGCACCAAGCTTGCCGCCGCCGACTTTGATGGAGCAGCAAGCGTGCTGTTGCTGGTAGGGACGGCCGATGGATTCGCAGAGTTCCGGGATGCCTTCGGCCGGGAATGCGATGCCGTCGAGGCCAGCCATCACGGCGTACGCGTCGACGACGCGCTTGTGCATGCCGGCGGGGCGGGCGCAACCGAGCAAGACTTGGCGATCGGCAGGAATGGTCCGGCGCGCGTCGAGGAAGATGCGCCCGACGTCATTGGCATCGGGTGTCGCGAAATTGCGCCCGTAGAAGGGCATGACGACGACGAGAACGAGCGAGTGGATGGGATAGCGTGCGCACATTGCGAGCGCGTTGGCTTCGCCGAGGATGCGGCCGTAGTGGAGGCCGATGACGATATGGGGGACGATCTCCATTTTGGTGGCGGTGAGTGCTGCGAGCGTCGCCTCGAAGTCATCGACACTGCGGTCCAAATGATAGACGTCGCGGATGGTTTCTTGCGCGCCGATGACGTCCATCATGGCGGTATCGACGCCGGCGCTTTCCATCTGCTTGGCGCGCGTCTCGTCGGTCAGCGCGGTATGTATGGCGATCCGTAGTTGAGGGAAGTCGCGCTTCAGCCGTTCGACGACGGGCAGGAATTTTTCGTACTTGATCTCGTTGCGTTTGTTGGAGCCGCCCGACAGCAGGAAGCCCTGCAAGTCTTGCAGCATGACAAGGTCACGGACCTTGCGCTCGAGCATCTCGGGGGAGGTCGCCGGGATCATCGGCTCCAAGATCTTCGCCTGGCAGTGATCGCAGTCGAGTGCGCAGGCGCCGCCCGTTACCGAAAAGGCCGGGAACGAGTTCTTGCCGCAGCCCTTCACGCTCTCGGTCGCGTATTCCTTGAAGGTCGGGGTGGAGAAGCGAATGGAGGCCAAGCCGGGACCGGTAAGGGCTGCCTGTTCCATGGCAGCGACGAGGCCTGCGTCGAGCGGGGCGTCCTCGAAGGCTTCGATGGCCTGTGCAGCGGCAAGCCATCCCGCTGATGCGGCTGGTTTGCTCAGAAAGCCGAAGTGATCGTCCATGGGTCCGGGTGCCCGCCAATGATGCGAAGCGAGGCTAGAGCGATATCGGGCGTCTGTGAAGCCAGGACGTGCTCCACCGGCTGCGGCGCTTGCGCGCCTTACCGGGGTGGGCAGATCAATGGCCCAAATTGAATATCCGGCTTGGGCGGAATTCGCCTTGTTCGAGTTCGCCGAGGGCGAGGAGGCGGCCCTTGCACATCGCGTAGGCGGTTCCGTTCATGATCGGGGCGTCGCGACCGCGCATCAGGATCGCCTTGCCCTGGACGAGACGGCCGGCATCCGACGACGAGACGGTGATTTCGACGAGGTCGTCGAGGGCGGCTTCGACGGGTTCGAGAAGCTGTTTGGCTGCGGCCAGTTCTTCTGGTGTCTGGATGCGGGGCGGCGGCGGGGCATCGTCGTGCTCGCTCTCATCCCCGGCACGGGCGTCGCGCGGCGCATTGCAACCAGCCGCGTCACGCAATTCCTCGAGCGAGACCGAGCGCTCCTCGGTAAAGCCCGCGACACGGGTGCGGCGCAAATCCGTGACATGCCCGTAACAGCCGAGGAGGCGCCCTAGGTCGCGGGCGATCGCGCGCACATAGGTGCCGCGTCCGCATTCAGTCTCAAACGTGGTGGCGGTCACGGTGTCGCCGGGGGCGGCATCGTCGATGATCTGGAGCGAGTAGATTTCAACAGGGCGGGCTTCGAGCTTCACCTCTTCGCCGCTGCGGGCGAGGTCGTAGGCGCGTTCACCGGCGATCTTGATGGCCGAGAAGGCGGGCGGTGTTTGCATGATGTTGCCGACGAAGCGGGGCAGGAGGGCCTCGATCTCGGCACGGGTCGGGCGGATGTCGCTGGTTTTGACGCTCGAGCCTTCGGCGTCATCCGTCGTCGTCTCGACGCCCCAGAGGACGCGGAAGCGATAGGCCTTCTCGCCATCGACGGCGAAGGGCACGGTCTTGGTCGCCTCACCGAGCGCGATCGGGAGGATGCCGGTTGCCAGCGGATCTAGAGTGCCGGCATGGCCGGCTTTTTGGGCGTTGAAGGCGCGGCGAACGGCGGCGACTGCCTGCGTCGACGTTATTCCGGCGGGCTTGTCGAGCACCAGCCAGCCGTTGACGATGTTGCCCTTCTTGCGGCGCGTCATACCTGTGAACTTTCTCTGCTCTCGCGAGCGGTTACGAATACTGCGGGACTGCCGCGCCGGCGAAGCGCGACAAATGCCAATCGAAGATGGGCCACTCGATGATGGAATGACGGATCGGATGAACGCGCCGACACCTTTATGCGCGTCGCGGATCGGGGTGCATTAATCGCGGCGGCGCCGGTTGGCAACCCCTGCGACGCCGGCACATTGGGGCGTGCGCGGACGAGTTGGCTACTAACGGCGTTTCTATCCCTGGGAAAAACACAGTGATCGGCTCGATAACTGTTTGACAACCAACCATGTGCGCCTAAGGATCGCCAGCCGTTGGCATCCCCTCAGAGATGCCGCGCGCCGAGCCATGGGGCACGGCGCCCTCGAGGAGTTCATCGTCCATCATGGCGATTACTTCCAAGGCGAAACGGCTCAAACGTCCGTCCGCCCGCAGCTGTCTCGGCCCCGTAGCGGACCTCGAGCAGCATCTACCGGCCGAGTGGTGGCGCAAGCTTTTCAACGCACTCTATGTCAAGACCGACGGTGACGTGGTCGAGAATGCAGAGAACACGCGGCGCGAGGTCGATTTCATCGTCAAGGCGGCGGCCGTCACGCCTGCAAGCTCAATTCTCGATCTTTGCTGCGGGCAGGGGCGGCACGTGCTCGAACTGGCGCGGCGCGGCTTTAAGAACGTCATGGGCGTCGACAGGTCGCGCTACCTGATCCGGCTCGCCAAGAAGAGGGCGCAGACCGAGGGGCTGAGCGCGGTGTTCAAGGAAGGCGATGCGCGCAATCCGCGGCTGCCTGAGATGAGTGTCGACTGCGTCGCCATCATGGGCAATTCGTTCGGATACTTTTCGAACAAGCAGGATGATGAAAAGGTGCTGACGGCAGTCGGCAAGATCTTGCGGCCAACCGGACAACTCGTGCTCGACATCACCGATGGCGCGCACATGCACGAGAACTACGACAAGCGCTCGTGGGAATGGATCGACGAGCATCATTTCGTCTGCCGCGAACGTTCGATCAGTTCGGATGGCGAGCGGCTGATCAGCCGCGAAGTGATCGTGCACGACGAGATGGGCGTGATCGCCGACCAATTCTATGCGGAGCGGCTCTACACGCGCGAGAGCATCACGAAGCTGTTGGAGAAGGTCGGCTTCCGCAACGTCCGACACCACGGCAACGTCGAGGCGCTATCGGACCGCGACCAGGACCTCGGCATGATGGCGCGGCGCATTCTGCTGTCCGCCGATGCCCCGATCATTGCGCGCAAGCCAAAAGGCAAGACCCCGGTCATCGACGTCACCGTGCTGATGGGCGATCCGCGCTTGCCGGATACCGTCAAACTCAACGGTAAGTTCAATCCGGAGGATCTCGAGACGGTGCGCCGGCTCAAGGACGCGCTCGCAGCGCTGCCCGCCTACAAATTCAACTATCTCGACAATCACGCGACGATGGAACGCGACCTGCTCGAGCTGAAAACCGATCTCGTTCTCAACCTGTGCGACGAAGGCTTCAATAACGACCCGTTCAAGGAACTGCACGTTCCGGCGCTGCTGGAATTGCGCGGCATTCCCTATACAGGCGCGGGGCCGGCGGCTCTCGGGGCTTGCTACGACAAAGGTCTCGTGCGTGCCGTGGCGCAGTCGATCGACGTGCCGGTGCCGCTCGAAACATATGTCCGGGCGGGCGATCAGGGCGCGACGCTTCCGTCGGTGTTTCCGGCGTTGCTGAAGCCCAATTTCGGCGACAGTTCTGTCGGCATTACCAAAGATGCCGTGGTCAAGAACGAGCGGGCACTCATCGAATACCTCGACAAGCTCCGGACCTTCTTTCCGAAGCGGAACATGCCAGTGCTGGTGCAGGAGTATCTGACGGGTGCAGAGTACTCGGTACAGCTGATCGGCAATCCGGATCAGGGCCTCCGGGCCTTGCCCATCTTGGAAGTCGATTTTTCGAAGCTCGACGCGGGCCTGCCGAGGATCCTCGGGTATGAATCGAAGTGGGACCCCGAGAGCCCTTACTGGACGCAGATCAAGTATCACGAGGCGTCATTGCCCGAGCACATGCAGCAGCAGTTGATCGAACATTCGGCGCGACTGTTCGAGCGTTTGGCGTGCCGCGACTATGCCCGCTTCGACTTCCGCGCCGATGCCAAAGGCGAAGTCAAACTGCTCGAAGTCAATCCGAACCCGGGGTGGTGCTGGGATGGCAAGATGAACCTGATGGCGGGGTTCCAGGGCATGCGGTACTCGGAGCTGCTCGGGCAGATTTTGCAGGCGGCAGTGGAGCGGTCCGGCGTTCTCGCGCGGGTCGCGGCGCGGCAGGGGAATGGTGCGACGGCCAATGGCAACGGGCACGTGGCGGCTGGGTGAGTATCATCATTTCCACAGGAAGCCTGCTGCGATCAGGCCGGCGCCGCCAGCGAGGCTGACGAGCGAGGCGATCCACATGACTTGCGCAATGAAATGGCGAGCGGCGATGCCGCCGGCCGTTTTAGCGCGAGCGATGTTCGAGCTCTCCGATGTTATCCGATCGACCTTACTTTTGATGTCCTCGGGGACGTCGGGGATCTTTCGATTGATAGCGCCTTGAAAGGCTGCGCCAATGGCTGCGCCTTTAAGATCGATGGCGTGGCGCGACGACCAGCGCCAGCACCAAACGCCGATTAGGAACAGCACGACACCGGCGGCGAGCAGATACGGGTGAGGGATGGTCGGCATGGCTGCTTCTCCATCAGAGACGACGAAGGCCGTGGGCGATGCCCACGGCCTTCGATCAGATCATAGGGCGATCGGCTCAGACAGATTTCTTGAACCGGACCAGCGTGAAGATGCCGAACGGACGGAGCGCGACCTTCTCGACGAGCTTCAGCTCGGGGCAGATCATCACGCGCTCGACGTCGAACACAGGGTGCCAGCCGAGTTTGTCGCCGAACGGAGCCATGCGGCGCTCGACCCAGCCGCGGACGCCGTCGTCGGTCGAGAAGTGATTGACGAGCACGACCTGGCCGCCCGGTTTGCAGACACGTGCGAGTTCTCGCATCACCTTGTCTGGGTCGGGCACGACCGTCATCACGTACATGGCGACGACCGTGTCGAAGGAGGCGTCGGCAAACGTCAGCTCGCCGGCGTCCATTTCGTAGAGGCCCTTGACGTTCGTCAGTTCCTCTTCGACGACGCGCTCGCGCGCCTTCTCGAGCATCTCGTGCGAGAGATCGATGCCGACGATTTCGAGGCTCTTCTTGTATTCGGGCAGGGACAGGCCGGTGCCGACGCCGACTTCAAGGACTTTGCCCTCGGACTTGTTGATCACTTCGACGGTGTGCTTGCGGCCTTCGTCGGAGACTTTGCCGAAGGTGTGGTCATAGACCGGCGCCCAACGGCGGTAAGCGGTCTTGACGGAATCTGAGTCCAACTGCGCCGAGGGCTTCGACGACGGCTTGGATGCAAGGCGCTTTAAAAATTTGCGCGGATCGCGATCTGGCGAACGCAACGTCGAGGCCATCTGCAGTTACTCCCTCTCGGTGGCTTTGACCGCGGCCGGCGAAGACATCGGGCGGCTAAGTCGGGTGGCATGCGAATGCGGATTTTTGGTGGTTGCCGTCGTATCGGTGCGGGTCAACGCCTTGGCGATGATGCCGCCGCCGAGGACGCGCGCCTCGTTGCCGACGGCGTCATAGAAGACGCAGGCTTGGCCGGGCGCAATGCCTGGCTCGGGAACGTGCAGAAGAATGCGTGGCTGGCCGTTCTCGCCATAGACGAGGGTTGCCGGCTGAAGGGCCTGGGTCGAGCGGACACGCACATAGAGATCGAGGCCGGCGCCGGCAGATGCTTCTTCCAACGTGCCATGGCCGAGCCAGTTCAACTGGCGCAGTGACAGCGACTGGACTTCGAGAGCGCTGCGCGGACCGACGATAACCTCGGCGCGGCCGGCATCGATGCGAACGACATACAGCGGCTCGCCCGCCGCAATGCCGAGCCCCTTGCGCTGGCCGACTGTGAAATTGAGAATGCCCTGGTGGCGGCCGAGCAGACGGCCGTCGACATGGACAATGTCACCGGGTGTGCCGGCGCCGGGGCGCAGCTTCTCGATCACCTGGCTGTAGCGGCCACTCGGCACGAAACAGATGTCTTGGCTATCGGGCTTATCGGCGACGGCGATGCCGAAGTCGCGGGCGAGCGCGCGCACTTCGGGCTTGGTGAGGCCGCCGAGCGGGAACACCAGCTGAGCGAGTTGTTCGCGTGTCGTGCCATAGAGGAAGTAGCTCTGGTCACGGTCGGCGTCGCGCGCGCGGCAGAGTGAGGGGACGCCGTCAATATCGAGGCGACGAATGTAGTGGCCTGTGGCGAGCACGTCGGCACCGAGGTCGCGGGCCGTCTCGAGGAGGTCCGCGAACTTGATCTGGCTGTTGCACGTCGCGCAAGGCAAGGGCGTCTCGCCCTTCAGGTAGCTGTCGGCAAAGGCGTCGATGACGCGCTCGCGGAAGCGCTGTTCGTAGTCGAGGACGTAGTGAGGGATGCCGATGCGCTGGGCGACGCTGCGAGCGTCATGGATGTCCTGGCCGGCGCAGCAACTACCCTTCTTGCCGACGGCTTGGCCGTGATCATAGAGCTGAAGCGTGACGCCGATGACTTTGTAGCCGAGCCGGTTCAACAGGGCCGCAACAACGGAGCTGTCAACGCCGCCAGACATGGCAACGACAACAGTCGAGCCGGGTGCCGGTAGCCCGCCGATGTCTTGCCAATCGACGAGCGAGGCGGTTGCATCCGCTCCGGCGCTGGCTGTCGGCTTGGCATCCATCAGCGGTGACACTCGATCTATCCTGTGCCGCTGCTTCACGGATGGCCTTGCGGGGCCAATTGGGCGGCGAACACGCTCATTCTCACTTTGCCGTCTACTCGTGCCGCCGTGAATGGCTCATGAACCATCAAAAGCGCCATCGGAGCTCATTTACCGTGCGGGTGGCCGGAGGGATAGAACCCAAACGGTGCAACTGCAAGATGCCTCGATGACAAATTTTGCGATTTGCGGCCGCAACTTAAGTAAATCCGGCGCGGTGTTTGCATATTTCCAGCTGGTGATTGCGCCGATGTAGCCATGACATTCGAGCAAGGCGGCATTGCAGTACCGGGAAGGGCCGACATCGTTTCGTCACGATACGACTGTTAACCATTCTCGCAACAGTGATCGATCCGATCGGTGGCATGGCGTTTACTATGCCACTTAGGTCGATCTTAATGGTGTTCAGGTACGTTGAGCCAGGGTCAAGAGTGTGTATCGAGTATCATGACCGAACAACAGTTTAGAGCGCGCGCGCGCTTCGTCATTGGGCCGGACGGTAGTCCGCTTACAATTGCGGATCTGCCGCCAAAAGACACCAAACGCTGGGTCATCCGGCGCAAGGCCGAAGTGGTTGCTGCGGTTCGCGGCGGCCTGCTTAGCCTCGAGGAAGCGTGTGACCGTTACAAGTTGACGGTCGACGAGTTCCTGTCGTGGCAACGGTCGATCGATCGGCACGGCTTGCCGGGGCTGCGCGCGACGCGGATCCAGGATTACCGTAGCTAACGGTCACGCTGCAGGCTAGCGGCACTGCCTTCAGGGTGGTAGCGCGTGCTTGCCGGTGGATGGCGGTTTTGCGGCGTCAGCCTCTGCGGCCGGCGCCGTTTCTTTTCGGCGACCGCGTTTTGGCAGGCAGCGCGCGGCGAGGGCCAGCCCCAGCGTGCGCAGGGCGCCGCCGATTTACGGCTTTTTCTTCGCAGTCTTTTTCTTTGGCGGCGGTGCCGGCGGCGGCGGCGGTGGTGGTGGTCTTACGACCTGAGATTGGCAACCCTGGCGCCCTTGTGCCCAGGTAACGACATCCTTCTCCATCGCGGCTGCGAGATCGGCAGGTAGCTTGCCGATCTGCATCGTGACGCGGGTGCGCGCTTCGGCTTCGGCGCTTAAAGCAATGCGGAAGGCGCGTGTGCCCCGCGGATTTGGCGCCTGGCCGGTGGTGTCACGTTCATGGATAGTAATATCGACGTCGCGCTTCTCGGCTGGCGACGGGACGTCGGCGTGAAAGATGTGGGTCGCTTTGAGGGGCGCGCCGGGACCGAACCAGCAAGTGAGCGCACCTTTGGCGATCAGGTCGTAGACGGCGATGGTGGTGCCGTCGACGGTCGGGGTGCTGCCGCTCGGGGTTAAAGCGCCGGTTGCCGCGCTATTTTGCGGTGTATCTGGTGGTGGCGGCGGTGGGGTGATGTTTGAACCGGTTGCGAGCGGCGGCAAGGTCAACGACGCACCGCAGCCCGTCAGTAAGACGCAAGCGACTACGGCTCCCGCAAAGGCCGGCAGCCTCTTTCGACAGTCGACGCTGGCCGTCTGCACGAGCAGGTGATTGGCTCCCCACGCTATCTGCCTGATCGCCACCACGCCCAAAGCGTTTGTGGTGTCCGATCAACGAGTGGATCAGGCATTACCAGCGTGACGGCTTGCTGTCGAACCGTATAGCTCAATCCTCCACAATGGTGGATTGCTCACTGCACTCAAGGTGTTGCGAGTGAAGCGCTGCCACGATCCTGCTTGTGGCGCGGCGACCGTTCGGCGTCGCGCGGCTCCACGGCCTCGATGCGGCGTAGCTCTTCGAGCGCGGCATCATGGTCCTGACGGGCAAGATCCAGCTTGGCGCGCAAATCCTCAACCGAGGTCACGAGGTTGTCGCGCCGCTGGACGACCGCTTTGGCAAAGGTAGAGTAGGCGAAGTGGGCAGGATCCTTGATCCCCGTCCGATCTTCCTCGGCGGCAATCTGGCGGGCCAAATCGGCTGCCATGCCCTCGAAGTCACGGATCATCGCCTCGAGGTCTTCCGCCTTGCGCGCCTTCTCGGCAACTTCGAAGCGCTTGGCTCGCAGACCTGAATCGCGAGATTTCATGATGGATACCCTCACACACTCGATACTAGCAGAACGCAGTAACTCAACTTCCATGCCAATGTCGCGTCGTCGCCGTTTGACGGTCTGGGCTTCCCTCTCCGTAGACCATGAGCATACGGACAGAGCCATCGCAACACGGTCAAGGTACCATTAAGCGTTTAAGTTGCGGTAAAGCAACGCATTCATGCGCATAACGATTCGCGTGACGCGCATAGGCGGCGCAGGGAATTTTTCCGCTTTCGATGCGCCGGGCAAATCAGTTAACGCTGTTTGGGTCGGCAGTCAGGGGACCTGCCGTCACGGGGACCGGCTTCTTGCCGCCAAGGGTTCGGCGTTTGTGCCGGTAACCTTGGCAGGCACCCGAAACCGAAATCCACTGACAGCGCGCTACCAGCGCTTTGCGGCAATCGCAAGGCAACGGTCATGGATTCAGAGGTGACGAACCGCCCAAACTGGTAAGCGAAAGTTTCGACATTCGTCAGTAGGGCAATGGAAAATTAGGTTTTGTTAACTTCTAGCGATTAACGTCTTGCAAACGGGTCGAGCAGTGAGGCTGTACGCGTTCTCTTCCGAAACAGGGGCTACCGGCATGGACTGCCGGAGAAGAGAGGAATGACATGCGGGTTCTTCTGATCGAGGATGATAGCGCGACGGCGCAGAGCATCGAGCTGATGTTGCAGTCTGAAGGCTTCAACATCTATACGACCGATCTTGGCGAAGAGGGCGTCGATCTCGGTAAGCTCTATGATTATGATATCATATTGCTGGACCTCAATCTTCCCGATATGAGCGGGTACGAGGTTCTGAAAACGCTGCGCGTCTCGAAGGTGCAGACCCCGATCCTGATCTTGTCCGGCCTCGCAGGCATCGAGGACAAGGTTCGTGGTCTTGGCTTCGGCGCCGACGATTACATGACCAAGCCGTTCCACAAGGACGAGCTCGTGGCCCGCATCCACGCCATCGTCCGCCGCTCGAAGGGACATGCCCAGTCCGTGATCGAAACCGGCGACCTCCGCGTCAATCTCGACACGAAGACCGTAGAAGTGCACGGTCAGCGCGTGCATTTGACTGGTAAGGAATACCAGATGCTGGAGCTGCTCTCGCTTCGCAAGGGCACCACGCTGACCAAGGAAATGTTCCTGAACCACCTCTATGGCGGTATGGACGAACCCGAGTTGAAGATCATCGACGTGTTCATCTGCAAGCTGCGCAAGAAGCTGCAGGCCGCGACCGGTGGCAAGCACTACATCGAGACTGTCTGGGGCCGCGGCTACGTTCTGCGCGATCCGGGCGATGAAGGTAACGTGGCGGCCTGACGCTTTCGGTGCCATTTCGACGTTCAAGGGGATCCATCGGGATCCCCTTTTGTCTTTTTACGGTACAGCGTTCAACTTCTTAGCGGTAAAATCCGACGTCTGATCAAACGGTTCGGCGTGCGCTTGGCCGCACCCTGCGCGTATCGCGTGCACATGGCATGACGTTTGCTGATCATTGCTCCTGACATCAATGCCCCTGCGCTGGGGCTTGCAGGGGCCAAAGCGTGTATCGTCGATCTCATAGGGTGTTCGGAGCGCTAGCGGCGGTGACGCTTGCCGCTGTAGGTTTGGGCGCCTGCAAGCAGGAAATTCAATTTACGCGCATTCCCCTCCTTGGGGTCGTCGACGCGGCCGTCAAACCCAATGAGACGTCGGTGTTCCTGTCGGTGCCGGCTGATTTGTCGCGCGTTGTGGCTGCGGCGGAGCAGGCCATCGCCGAGCCTGTCCGCGCCCGAGACCTCGTCGAGGACATCGCGTGCGATCGGCGCACCGGCAACTCGATCGATTGCAATGACGCCGTGGTGCAGCTCGAACTGACGAGAAATGGAGCGGTCGAGCTTTCTGCCGATGGTCATTCCCTGCAGGTGACGCTGCCTTTCAAATACATCTTAACCGCCAAGGGCCAGGGATGGGCGGCTTATCTCACGGCCGCCAAGTCTGGGTCCGTTACGGCCTCGGTGCTGTTCGATCTGACGTTGAGCCCGGGCTTTCGAATCGAAGCGCGGATGGGGCGCGACATCGTTTGGAGCGAGCGGACGCTTCCGGTCCTGAAGGGGAAGGTCGCAATCGCCCGGTTCGCGGACGCTAAACTGAAGACGCTATTGAAGTCTGTCGCGGACCCCTTGCGGGAGGCGCTTGCCGAGCAACCCATCCGCGAGGCCAGCGAGACGGCATGGCAATCGCTGCACGAGCCAATCGAGGTCGGGCGGTCGCCGGATCTTTGGCTTCGCGCGTTGCCCGAGCGGTTGATGGGGGCGGGGTTCGCTCTCGAGGAGCGGGAGCTTGTCTATCGCGTGCGTATCGATGCTCGCGTTGCTTTGCATCGTGGGTCGCGGCCTCCGGCGCTGCACCAAAAGCCGATGCCGGAGCCACTGAGAGAGGTTGTCCGCCCGGCGTCCTCCACGGGTGAGGCCAGCACTCCCGGGCGGACCGTCCTGCGCCTGCCGATCGAGATTTCAGCAAAGGAGTTCAATAAGACAGTGGCTGGTGCTTTTCCTGCGTCTGACGTCATCGAGACGCAAGCGGCGCCCCGGAGCAGCCCGGTCAAAGTAAAGGTCGGCAAAGTCGATGTGGTGCCGGCGCTCGATAGGCTCGCATTACGGCTTCAACTCGATGTCGTCGAACCGGCCCGCTTGTTTGGCCTGACGGGCAAGGCCTACCTCGTGGCGAAGCCCGTGTTCGATGCGGCGTCTGGCATCGTCGAATTTTCGGAGATAAGTTTTCCGGCCAGCGCCTCGCGAAGCCCGCAAGGACCTCCCGGTTTGCACATCGGCGAGGAGCCGTTCGCGAGCCGGTTCAAGATGGCGGCGCGGGTCGGGATCGGTTCCGCGATCGGCGACGTGAAGACACGCATCAACGAGCGGATCGAGCAGCAGCTCGGCAAGGATGTGATGCTGCGCGGCCGTTTCGACGATATCCAAGTGATCAATGTGGAGCCGGTCGAGGGGGCGTTCCGCCTCAACGTTGCGCTTTCCGGAGTATTGTCACTGCACTATGCGGTGAAGCGCGCCAGCAAACTCGATCCGTCGGGGGCGACGACGTCGTCGATCCGGCTCTCGCCTTAGGTCTGAGGGCGCTTCGCTGGCGGCTGCGTGTTCGTCGCAGGGTATGCTTGCTGGGCGGGCAGGCGTCGGCGTACTAAGTGGCAGGACTTTCAAGAGGAGCCTGCATGCCTCGCATCAAATCCGCCATTGCGACGACGGGCGACGAGTTCAAGGCCAATGCCGCTGCCATGCAGGCCCTTGTGGCCGATCTTGCGGCCAAGCGCGCGGAGGCGGCAGTCGGCGGTCCAGAAAAGCTGCGCGACCGACATGTGGTGCGCGGAAAACTGCTGCCGCGTGACCGCGTCATGGGATTGATCGATCCGGGTTCGCCGTTTCTTGAATTATCGCAACTCGCGGCCAACGGCATGTATGGCGGCGACATTCACGGCGCCGGGATCATTACTGGGGTAGGCCGTGTTGCGGGACGTGAATGTGTGATCGTTGCGAACGATGCGACGATCAAGGGCGGCACCTACTTCCCGATGACGGTGAAGAAGCATCTGCGCGCGCAGGAGATCGCGGCGAGCAACCGGATGCCGTGTGTCTATCTGGTCGACTCGGGCGGCGCCAACCTGCCGCAGCAGACGGAAGTCTTCCCCGACAGCACCCATTTTGGCCGGATCTTCTACAACCAAGCGCGGATGAGCGCCGAGGGCATTCCGCAGATCGCGGTTGTGATGGGGTCGTGCACGGCGGGCGGTGCGTACGTTCCGGCCATGTCGGACGAGAGCATCATCGTGCGCAAGCAGGGGACGATTTTTCTCGGTGGTCCGCCGCTCGTGAAGGCGGCGACCGGTGAGACGGTTTCGGCGGAAGACTTGGGCGGCGCCGACGTTCACACGCGTCTCTCGGGCGTTGCCGACCATTACGCGCTCAACGACCATCACGCGCTCGATATTGCGCGCAATATCGTCGCCAATTTGAACACGGTGAAATCCGCCAGCGTGGTGCAACGCGAGCCGCGTGCGCCGCATTACGATCCGGACGAGATCGACGGCTGCGTGCCGTCGTCGCTGATGACGCAGTACGATGCACGCGAGGTGATCGCGCGGATCGTCGATGGATCTGAGATGGACGAGTTCAAGCAGAATTATGCGACGACGCTCGTGACAGGGTTCGCGCACATCGAGGGATTGCCGGTCGCGATCCTGGCCAACAACGGCATTCTCTATTCGGAGACGGCCCAGAAGGCGGCGCACTTCATCGAACTTGCGTGCCAGCGCAAGATCCCGCTGCTGTTCCTGCAGAACATCACCGGCTTCATGGTGGGACGCGACGCGGAGGCGGGCGGCATCGCGCGGAACGGCGCCAAAATGGTGACGGCGGTGGCGTGTGCGAACGTGCCGAAGGTGACGGTAATCATCGGCGGCAGCTATGGTGCCGGAAATTACGCTATGTGCGGGCGCGCCTATGGGGCGCGGTTCCTGTTCACGTGGCCGAATGCGCGCATCTCCGTGATGGGCGGGGCGCAGGCGGCGGGCGTGCTCGCGACGGTTCGGCGCGACAACATCGAAGCGGACGGGAAGACTTGGAGTGCTCAGGACGAGGCTGCCTTCAAGCAGCCGATCCTCGAGCAGTATGAGCGCGAGGGACATCCCTACTACGCGACGGCGAGGCTGTGGGACGACGGTATCATCACGCCGCGCGAGACGCGCCGGGCGCTGGCGCTGGCGTTCTCTGCGGCGTTGAATGCACCCATCGAGGATACCAAGTTCGGCGTTTTCCGGATGTAGCAAACGCGGGGCCACCGAGATGCCGCTCTTCGTTCACATCGCGCCCGAGCCGAAGCTCAAAGTCATCTTGAGAAACGGGATCGCGGCGACGGCATGGCGGCCCGATCCGGCCGATCATCCTGACATCGACCGGGTGGTGTGGATGTTTCCCGTCCTGGCGAGCGACACGATGACCCTTTCGTGGGCGCGGGAGCTGAAGCGCTGGGGGCGAACGACGCTTGCCGCAATCGCGGTGCGGTTGCGCGGCGACGAGATGGTGTTTGCGCGGCATTACCGGGAGCAACCGGTGGCGATGACTGCAAGCCAAGCCGTCGGCATCATTCGCGCGGCCGATGATGCGCGGGGCTACGAAGTCATGGTGCCGCGACGAGTTCGGGCGGATGAGATCACCGGATCGCGCGTGCTCCGGCAGACCTTCGGTTGGCGCTATGCGCCGCAGCTCAAAGGCAAACCGCTGCCGAGTTGCGACTGTCCGATGTGCCTGCCGCGGGGTGAGGTGAAGGCGGCGGTGCAGCGCGCGCAGATTTTCGAGCGGATCCGCTCGGAGGGCCGTGAGCTCGAAAGCCGGCTCGCATTGCCTGTGGGGCGGCGCAAACGAAAAGCGCGCGCCGGGAGGCACGCGCTTTGAATGTTGCGGGATCGCCGAACGATCAGTTCAGACGGGCCTTGAGATCGCGGATGGCCTGGTCGACGAGCGGGGCGCCAGCGGCACCGCCTGCCTTGTCGGCCAAAAGCTTCTCGGCGGCAGCCATGGCGACGTCGACGGCGGTCGAACGGACTTCGCTGATGGCCTGCGCTTCGGCGCGGGCAATCTTGTCCTCGGCGACCTTGGTCCGGCGCTCCAGGCCTTCCTTCAGGCTGCGGCGCGTTTCGGCGGCGAGGGCTTCGGCTTCGCGTTTGGCGTTCTCGACGATCGCCTTGGCTTCGTCCTCGGCTTCCGTCCGCTTGCGCTTATAGTCGGCAAGAAGCTTCTCGGCTTCTTCGCGCAGGCGCTTGGCTTCTTCGATTTCGCTCTTGATGGACGCGGCGCGGTCATCGAGCGCCTTCGTGATCATCGAGGGCACTTTCGCGCGCAGCATCAGCGCGATCAGGATGGCGAAGGCGACGCCGACCCAGAAGGTCGGGTTCAT
Source organism: Hyphomicrobiaceae bacterium (assembly GCA_033812735.1). GTDB lineage: Bacteria > Pseudomonadota > Alphaproteobacteria > Rhizobiales > Hyphomicrobiaceae > JABFRJ01. Next base: position 47,451 of record JAPXTA010000002.1, read on the forward strand.
CCAAAATGGTTCGCCTGCGACGGCCAGCATCACCATGTGTGCCTCACTTGCCGCGAACGGCCGCGATGGCCTTCGCTGCGTCATCGTTGGAAAGGTTGGAGCCGGTCAGCTTCGACACGATGGCGGTGACCGTCTCGCCGGCGATGTCGTTGACGCTCGCCATGGCTTTCGTCTTGCTATCGGCGATCCGCTTTTCTGCGGTCGTGACGCGCTGGGTGATCTCGGCCTCGACCTTCTGGCGTTCCTTGTCGATCTCGGCGGCGAGACCGTCGCGGGTCGACTTGGCGATTTCGCCAGCCTTGCCCTTGGCGTCGGCCAGGGCCTTTTCGTAGTCGGCGAGCGCCTTCTCGGTCTCGACCTTCAGCTCTTCAGCTTTGGCGAGGTCGCGGCGGATGCCGTCCTGGCGGGCGTCGATCACGTCGGTGATGCGCGGCAGCAGGAATTTGGAGAGGGCGACGTAGAGGAATCCGAATGTGATCGCGAGCCAGATCAGCTGCGCGGAGAAACTTGTCGAGTCGAACGGCGGAAAGCTCGCCTCGGGGCCCTTGGCGGGAACCGCGGTGCTCGTCTGGACGCCGGATTTTGCGGCGGGCGTTGCCATGGGCGTGTCATCTCGGGGCTGAAGGGCCATCTGCACCGGCACGGATGCCGGCTACGAATCTTGTCGACAGGTAGCTGTCTGATCGAAAGCGACTGTCGGCTCAAACGATCCGCTGCGGCTGACGGCATTTGAAGCCGCAAGCCGCAGGGCGTCTCGTCGGAGCGGCCGTATCAGACGGCGAACAGGAGCAGAAGCGCGATCAGCAGCGAGAAGATGCCGAGGGCTTCCGTCAGGGCGAAGCCGAGCAGCAACGTGCCGCGCTGGCCGTCAGCGGCCGACGGGTTGCGCAGGGCGCCGGAGAGGAACTGGCCGAACAGGTTGCCGAGGCCGATGCCTGCACCGGCCATGCCGAGGCATGCGAGACCAGCGCCGATGTACTTGGCTGCTACGGGATCCATCAAAGTGCTCCTTGGGGTTGAGACGGATATGAGTTGGAAACTGTCAGCGTCTCAGTGGGCGCCGTGGACGGCATCACTGAGGTAGACACAGGTGAGAACGGCGAACACGTAGGCCTGCAGGAAGGCGACCAGCAGCTCCAGCGCTGACAGCGCGACGGTGAGGCCGAGCGGCAGGATCGAGAGGATGCCCCAGGTCGCACCGGCGGCAATCAGCGTCGCGACGAAGCCGGCGAAGATCTTGAGGGCGATGTGGCCCGCGAGCATGTTCGCGAAAAGACGAACAGAAAGCGAAACCGGGCGCGAGATGAACGAGATGATTTCGATCGGTATCAACAGCGGCATCAGCACCGCCGGGACGCCCGACGGCACGAAGAGCTTGAGGAAGCCGACGCCGTGGTTGATGAAGCCGTAGACGATGACGACGGTGATCACCAGGAGTGCCAGCGCGACCGTGACGATGATGTGGCTGGTGATGGTGAAGAAGCCCGGGATCATGCCGAGCATGTTGGCGACGAGCACGAAGGCGAAGAGCGAAAAGACGAAGGGGAAGAATTTCTTGCCGTCCTTGCCGTCGTCGAGATTGTCCCGGACCGTATTGGCGACGAATTCGTAAAGCATTTCAGCGACGGACTGGATGCGGCCCGGTACACGCTCGGCGCCGCGCATCGCGTATGCGAGGAACGCGCAAATCAGCCCGACCGTCAGAATCATGAAGACGGTCGAGTTGGTGATCGAGGCGTCGAAGCCGAACAGCTTCAAATCGACGATCTTCTTCAGAGCGAACTGCTCGATGGGACTATGCCCGCCACCGGCTGCCACGTTGCTGATCCCCTGCCGTAGTGCGGCGCGCCGCCAGATTTTCCGGGTCGCGCCTGTGATATTGCGGTCTTAGCGTCTTCGATCTGCGACTTACTTATCGTCCTCGTCGTCCTCTTTCACCGATGGGGCGGGGGGTGTCTTTTCCCTGCCCGCCACCCGGATCAAGTTGAGCATGCCGGCGGCAGTGCCCAACAAGAAAAAGAGGATGAAAAGCCATGGCTTGGTGCCAAGCCATTGATCAAGAAACCAGCCGATCGCGCCGCCCGCAATGACGCCACCGATCAGTTCGGTGGCCAATCGCATGCCGCGTCCCATGGCATCGCCGCGTCCTGATTTTGAAGGCCCGCCGCTCCGGTGCTTAGCTGTTTCCAGCTTCGCGCCCAGTTCGCTGGCACGCTTTCTAATCGCCTCCCGCTCATCAGGACTGATCTGCCCTGGCTCGCGGTCGTTGGACTTGTCATTCGCCATGGGGAAGCGCTCCGGTGAACGCAGAACGCCCAAACGAAACCGTTCACCCCGCCTGCAATACATACAGGCAGCATGATCGGCTGGTTTTTCGACGCGGCGGACCATAGGCATGGGGGGAGGGGGTGTCAACAGAGCACCAACCCGGCCTTTCGGCCTATGCTGGTCCAAAATGACGCAGGTGGGTGGCTGGGGCATGGCTGGCCTGCCGCGCCTTGTGCGTGATGCTGCAAGGCTCTACCTCTCGGCGATGCTTGAGACTTTGTTCAGATGGTTCGAGACGCGGATTGGCGCGTTTCCCGAGGCCGCCCCCGAGCGGCCGCCAGCCTCGCTTGGGGCGTTCTATTGGTATTTTCTAAGACCGATCTGGCCGGCGCTCGCGCTGTTGGTGGTGGTCGGGCTGATCGGGTCGGTCATAGAGGTGCTGCTGCTTGCCTGGGTTGGCAATCTCGTCGATCTGATGAAGGCGACGGCCGATCCCCAGACATTCGTGCGCGATCACGGCTGGACCCTCGCCGGGATGGGGTTCGTGGCGCTGATTCTGCGTCCGGTTATCTCGACGCTGCACGACTTGGTCAAAAATCAAATGATCGCGCCGTCGTTCACGACTCGGGTCAGGTGGCTGACGCATCGCTATGTCGTCCGCCAGTCGATGAGCTTTTTCCAGAACGATTTCGCGGGGCGGATCGCCAATCACGTCATGCAGGCGGCGCAAGCGGTCAGGAATTCCGCGGTGCAGCTGACGGAAGGGATCTGGTACGGCCTCGTGCATTGGGCCGGGACAGTCGCGTTGTTCTGGATGGCGGATATCCGGCTAGTGGTGCCGGTCGTGCTGTGGGTGATGGCGTACGGCGCGATCCTCTGGTTTTTCGTCCCGCGCGTGCAGGAGCTATCGGCGGCGGCGGCGGAGGGGCGCTCGGTCGTGACCGGGCGGATCGTCGATAGCTACACCAACATTTCGACGGTCAAACTTTTCGCGCACACGGATCGCGAGGATCGTTATGCGCGGGAAGGGATGGAGGACGCGCTGGAGCGTTGGCATGCGTCGAATCGCAATCTGACGCTGATGGAGTTTGCGATCTGGTCGCTCAACGGCGTGCTGATCGTTGTCGCGACCGGCATGACGATCTGGCTTTGGATGGCTGGCAGCGTCACGCTCGGGACGGTCGCGGTCGTGACTGGCCTCACCATCCGTCTGATGAACATCTCCGGCTGGATCTTCTGGGTTGTCGCGGGCGTGTTCGAGGATATCGGCACGGTTCGCCAGGGGATGGAGACGATTTCGCGGGCGAGCACGATCCTCGACAAGCCGGCTGCCAAGCAGATCTCTGTCGACAAGGGCGTGATCGAGTTCGACAAGGTCAAATTCAATTACGGCAGGGCCAAGGGCTTGCCGGGCGCTGATGCAGCACGCGTGATCGACAACTTCTCGCTGGTGATCCGGCCAGGCGAAAAGGTCGGGCTGGTCGGCCGCTCGGGTGCCGGCAAGTCGACGCTCGTCAATCTGCTGTTGCGCTTCTACGATGTCGAGGGCGGACGCATTCTGATCGACGGACAAGACATTGCCGACGTGACGCAGGATTCACTTCGGGCGAATATCGGCATGGTGACGCAGGATACGTCTCTGATGCACCGGTCGGTGAAGGACAACATACTCTATGGGCGCCCCGACGCGAGCGAGGCGGATTTGATCCGTGCTGCCGAGCGGTCGCAGGCGCATAAGTTCATCGAGGCACTCGAAGACGGCAAGGGACGCAAGGGCTACGACGCGCATGTCGGCGAACGGGGCGTGAAGCTATCGGGCGGGCAACGTCAGCGGATTGCGATCGCGCGGGTGCTTTTGAAGAATGCACCGATCCTCATTCTGGACGAGGCGACGAGCGCGCTCGATAGTGAGGTCGAGGCGGCGATCCAGGAGCAGCTCTACAACCTGATGGAGGGCAAGACGGTGATTGCGATTGCGCACCGGCTTTCGACGATCGCGGCGATGGACCGGTTGGTCATCATGGACCAGGGACGGATCGTCGAGGAAGGGACGCATCAGGACTTGCTGGCGCGCGGTGGGCTTTATGCCGAACTTTGGAACCGCCAATCGGGCGGGTTCTTGGCGCAGGACGAAAAGGCGGCGGCGGAATGACCGCGCTTGCGGCGGGCGTGTCGATCCGTGCGGCGGTGCCCGGTGACGCCGGCCGGATCGCTGTGATCGCCGACGAGTTGCGCCATTATCTCGGTGATCCCCTCGGCAATCTGACAGCGGAAAGAATCCTCGAAGATGGCTTCGGTGATACGCTGGAGTTCGAGGTCCTCGTCGCGGAGCGGGACGGCAACGTCGTTGCCTACGCCCTTTTCTTGCATGCCTACGAACCGGCTTACGCGGCGCGTGGCTTTTATCTCGCCGACCTCTGCGTCACTGCCAGCGAGCGTGGGTGCGGCATTGGCCGCGGACTTTTGGAAGCAGTCTCCCGTGTCGCCGGCGAGCGAGGGCGAACGTTCGTGTGGTGGCTTTGCAATCCGAAAAATCAGCACGCGCTCGATTTCTACCGCAGGCTCGCGCCCGATATCGTCATGCCGAGTGTCGTCCACGTTCGCGTTCTGACGACGTGAGCGCCGCTAGCGCTTGAATGTCGTTTCATGAGAGGCTATTATGTGTCTCAGATGAGACCGGAGACCCTCATGACCGCGGCCGTCAAACAAATCTCCCGTAGCCGCCAGCCGCAGTCGGATGCGGAGCGCATCGCGGCTTTGCTCGATTTGCCTGTACGTTCGACCGATTTTGCACTGGTCGAGGCGATCGAGCGCGGGCTGCCTGTGTCCTCAGCCGAAGCGATCATCGCCGCGCTCGATCCTGACGGCGATACGTTGCAAGTGACGGCGCTGGTGCCGAAGGCGACCTACCATAGGGCCAAGAAGCTGCGTCAGCCGCTCGGACGTGATCAGAGTGAGCGGCTGCTGGCGTTCGCCCGGGTGGGCGCGGAGGTGTTGCGGCTCTACCGGGGTGATAGCGCCAAGGCATTAGCGTTTCTCAAAGCTGCGCATCCAATACTTGGCAACCGCACGCCGCTCGATCTTGCTGCCGGGTCGACCGCCGGGGCCGACCTCGTGCTGAAGCTGCTCTATCGTGCCGATGCGGGCGTCGCTTTGTGATGTCGCACCGGCGGCTTCGCAAAACGATGCGGGCGTGGCGGATCGGTGATCCGCGCGGGCGGTATCCAATCTATTCGGCTGAAGGTGCGGCCCTCGTCGAAGGGCGGTGGCATGCGAAAGGACAGCGCGTGATCTATGCGTCGCAGAGCTACTCGACGGCGCTGCTCGAGAAGCTCGTGCACTTCAACGGCGTGCTGCCGGAAGGACAGCATTTCATCGAGATCGATATTCCCGTGGGGACAAGCTACGAGCATGCAACGAAGGACAGCGTGCCAGGGTGGGACGACGCTGCAGGTGGTAAGGCGCGCGCTTTCGGTAGTGGCTGGCTCCAAGACCATCGCACGGCCATTCTGATCGTGCCGAGCTTCGTGGCGCGGGAAGAGTGGAACGTGCTGATCGATCCGGCGCATCCGGACGCGGGCAAGATCGAGGTTGGTCTTGAGAAGCCGGTGCGCTGGGATGCGCGTCTCTTCAAGTAACCTTCGAAACAGACCAAGACCACGAACTTGATTGACTTCGCGGCGCCGGGGCAGATCATCCGGCACAACTGGCTTTTTTGGAGATGACCATGGCAGACGATCAACGCGATCCCGGATTTGCAACCTTGTCGATCCACGCTGGCGCTGCGCCCGATCCGGCAACGGGTGCGCGGATCACGCCGATCTATCAAACGGCGTCGTACGTGTTCAACGACGCGGATCATGCAGCGTCGCTGTTCGGGCTCGAAGTGTTCGGCAATATCTATACACGGCTCGGCAATCCGACGCAGGGGGTGCTGGAGCAGCGTGTCGCGGCGCTGGAAGGCGGAACGGCCGCGCTCGCCGTGGCATCAGGGCATGCGGCGCAGCTCCTCTGCTTCCACACGCTGCTCGAGCCGGGTGACGAGTTCGTGGCGGGGCGGCAGCTTTACGGCGGCTCGATCAACCAGTTCAACCACTCGTTCAAGAAGTTCGGCTGGACGGTGAAATGGGCGGATGGGACCGATCCGGCGAGCTTCGAGGCGGCGATCACGCCGAAGACCAAAGCGATCATGATCGAGAGCATCGCCAATCCAGGTGGTGTCGTGATCGACATCGCGGCGATCAGCAGGATCGCCAAGGCGCACGGCATTCCGCTGATCGTCGACAACACGCTGGCGACGCCATATCTGTGCCGCCCGAAGGATCACGGCGCCGATATCGTGCTCCACTCGCTCACCAAGTTCATGGGCGGGCACGGCAACTCGATCGGTGGCGTAATTGTCGACTGCGGCACGTTCGACTGGATGGGGTCGAAGCGGAAGTATCCGACGCTGCAGGATCCGAATGCGAGCTACAACGGCATGCGGCTCGGGGAGACGTTCGGCAATTTCGCCTTTGCGATCGCTTGCCGGGTGATGGGTCTGCGCGATCTCGGACCTGCGATCTCGCCGTTCAACGCGTTCATGATCCTGACGGGGATCGAGACGCTGCCGCTCCGGATGGAAAAGCATTGCGCCAACGCGGTCGCCGTCGCGCGGCATTTGGAAAAGCATCCGAAGGTCGCGTGGGTGAATTATGCGGGGCTCGAGGGCAACGCGTACAACGCGATCCAGAAGCGAATTGCGCCGAAGGGGGCGGGTGCGGTGTTTACCTTCGGCGTCAAGGGCGGCTATGAGGCGGGCGTCAAGTTCGTGTCGGGCTGCGAGCTGCTATCGCACCTCGCCAATATCGGCGACACGCGATCGCTGGTGATCCACCCGGCCTCGACGACGCACCGGCAGTTGACGGACGAGCAACGTGCGGCGGCTGGCGCCGGCGGCGACGTTGTTCGCCTGTCCATCGGCCTCGAGGATGCGGCTGACATCATCGCGGACATCGACAAGGCGCTCGCGGGGTGCTGACAAGGTAGCGGCTTTCGAGCGGAGCGCGCACGTTAACCGTCCGCGCTCCCTTCACGTTCTCGTCAGGTAAACGGGCTTGGCACGGCATCTGCTTTGGATGGGTAGACGTTTCCTCCAGCGGATAAGTTTGCCATGGCAACCCGTTCCACGCCGCGACTTGCGCCTGGTGCCCACCTCGGTGCGCACCGGGCCTTCGGACTCAACGATGCCGTAAACAATCGGGGTGGCGAACGCGCCGCCGACGCGCCGGTGCATAGCGCCGATCTGGGCGGGGCCGGTGGCGGCTCAAGGGGAGACGCCGGCGAACACGGTTCGACACGTTTTGGCGACCGTTTCAAGACTTTCGCCAAGCCGGTCTGGCTGTCCGACATGGTTGTGCCGGAACGGAACAGTTTCGGCGTGCTGCGGCTCATGATGGCGCTCGCCGTCCTCGTGTCGCACGCGGTATTCCTTGCAACCGGGCAGAACACTGCAGAGCCGCTCTACCGATGGACAGGCTATACGCTCGGCCAGCATGGCGTGCAGGTGTTCTTTTTCCTGTCCGGCATTCTCGTCGCCCAGAGTCTGATGAAAAGCGAGAGCGTCAGGGACTATGCGATTGCGCGTGGCTTGCGGATCTTTCCGGCGCTGATCGTTTGCGTTCTGCTGACGGCGCTGGTGCTTGGGCCGTGGCTGACGACATTGCCTGTCACCGACTATCTCAAGGACAAGCTGACGGCTGCCTACATCGTCAAGAACATCCTTCTGATCAGGGCGTCGGCGCCGCTGCCCGGCTTGTTCGAGGGCTCGCCGGGCGATGCCGCGGGCGCCGTCAACACCTCGCTGTGGACGCTCAAGTACGAGGTGATGTGCTACGTCGCGCTCGCCCTTGTCGGGTGGATTGCGATCCGCACGAAGGCTTACCGTGAAGTCGCAATCGTAGCGATCGCCGGCTGGCTCGCCATCGTGATGACGCAGCGCGTCGGGCTCGAACTCGGCGTTCCGCGCACGACGTTCGAGGTTCTTCTCTACTTCATGATCTTCTTCGGCGCTGGGTCCATTGCCTACGCCCTTCGCCAATACATTCCGGTCCACGGCTTGATCCTGGTGGCGTTGGGTATCGTGTTCGCGCTCGCGATCGGAACGCGCTACGCCGTGCCTGTCATGGCGGTGACGCTCGGCTATGGCGCGCTGTGGCTTGCGACATTCGAGTTCTGGGGGCTGCGCGCTTTCACCAATCATAGCGACTATTCCTATGGGACGTACATCTACGGGATGCCGGTGTCGCAAGCGCTGATGCATTTCCTGCCTGGTATGAGCGCAACGGCGCTCATCTTGTTGACGGCGGGTATCGTGCTGTTTCTGGCATTCCTCTCTTGGGAATTCATCGAGCGGCCGGCGCTGCGACTGCGCCACCGACTGAATGCGCCGAAACGTGCGCCGGAGGAAGCTGCGATGCCGGCTGCTGGCGTAAACGAGCAGCCGATATTCCGCAAGATCGTGCGCCAGCCGGTTGCGGCGCTCTTTCCGAAGGTCGCGGATGTGTTCGGTGCGAAGGGCAACGCGGCGGCCGCAAAAGATGCCGTGGCTGCGCCGGAAGGCGTGGCTGAGGTTGTTGCAATCGCGCGGCCTTGGCGGCCGATGTCGGCGGTCGCCCGCCTGCACGTTGCGAGCGAAGGGCCATTCGTCGACAAGGCTGCCGTGAAGGCTGAGCCGCCGCCGTCGCCGGAGGTTCCGAAGGACCGGATTGCGATGGCGCTCAAGCGCGCGAAAGGCGGTGCGGACGCAGGCCAGACGGCAGGCCAGACGGCCGGCAAGTCGACGGGCAAGACCGTGCCGATCACGAGTCTCGTGAAGGCCCGGATCGCACGCAAGGCGGTCGATTCCGAGGCTGTCAGCGACGCTGCACCGAAGCGCCAGTTCCGGCCCCGGCCGGCATGGCGTCCGATGCAGCCGCTCGGGCCCGAAGCGCTGTGACGCTTCTCGGCCGAGTGCCACGCATTATGAACGCCCGATAACCCGCGCATTCAGAACGAGTTCAACGCGATCCTGTCATACGTGGTGCCATGAGTTGAGCGCCGGCTCTACCCGGCACCCGAACAGGAACCACCGTCATGAACCGCATCGTTCTCGCTTCTCTGACCGCTTTGACGCTTTCAGCCGCCGTCTCTACGGGCGCCTCGGCTTATGACCGGGTCGACGCCCGCCAAGCCGTGCAGTCGTCCCGTATCCAGCAGGGTGTCCGTTCGGGCGAGATCAATCGCTTCGAGGCGATGCGCCTTCGTGCCGAACAAGCCCGTATCGCCCAGATGGAGCGCCGCGCCGAGGCCGATGGCCGCGTCGAGCGCCATGAGGCCGCGCAGATCCGCCGTGCGCAGAACGAAGCATCGCGTCACATCTATCAGGAAAGCCACGACAGCCAGCGCCGCTGGTTCCGCTGGTGGTAACCGCCAGCCCGCTGCTTCTCTCCATTCGACTTCGGGCCGCCCATCGGGCGGCCCTTTTTTGTGTTTTGCCATCCGACACGCCTGTGCGCCTGCCGGTTGGCGCGAAGGGTGAATGAGGGCAATTTGCCGTATGGGAGCGCCTTGGCAGCTGCTGCGGCCGTCGATAGTGTCGGCGCAAACAGTCAATTGGAGGAAATGTCCATGCTCGCCGGCGTCATGATGAACCGCCCCTTGCTCATCTCGAGCCTGATCGACTATGCGGCGGAGGTTTATGGCGACCAGCCGATCGTGTCGTCGACCGTTGAAGGCAGCATTCATCGCTACGGCTATCGCGAGGCGCGCGCGCGGATTGCCAAGCTTGCAAACGCGCTCATCGGCATGGGCATCAAGAAGGGTGACCGGGTGGCCACGCTGGCGTGGAACGGCTACCGGCATTTTGAACTTTACTATGCGATCTCGGGGATCGGAGCGGTCTGCCACACGATCAATCCGCGTCTGTCGGTCGAGCAGTTCAACTACATCGTCAATCATGCAGACGATCAGGCCATTTTCTTCGACCTGACATTTGCGCCGCTGATCGAGAAGCTGTCGGGTCACTGGAAGGGCGTGAAGCACTTCGTCGCGATGACGGATGCGGCGCACATGCCGGCGCCGTCGGCAACGATGCCGGGACTCGCATGCTACGAGACCCTTCTCGCTACCGCGCCGGATCAGATTATGTGGCCCGAGTTCGACGAGAACGAAGCGGCGGCACTCTGCTATACTTCAGGTACGACGGGTGACCCCAAAGGGGCGCTCTATTCGCACCGCTCGACGATTCTGCATGCGCTGTTCACGCTCACCGGCATGCACAAGGCCTTCGGAACCGATCAGTCGATCCTGCCTGTTGTACCGATGTTCCACGTCAATGCCTGGGGTCTCAACTATCTGGCGCCGGTGACGGGGACGGCGATGGTGCTGCCGGGACCGAAGCTCGATGGCAAGTCGCTGTTCGAGCTGATGGATGGCGAACAGGTGCGTTCATCGTGGGGTGTGCCAACGGTTTGGCTTGGACTGCTTGGCGAGATGAAGAGCCGGGGACGCAAGCCAGTCGGCTTGACAGAGGTGGTGATCGGCGGATCGGCCGCGCCGCGACCGATGATCGAGACGTTCGAGCGCGATTACGGCATCAACGTCGTGCACGCGTGGGGCATGACCGAGATGAGCCCGATCGGGTCGATCGGCCGGCTTAGTCCAGATGAGGAAGCGATGCCGCTCGCCGATCGCGTGACGAACAAAACGAACCAGGGTCACCGCATGTACGGCGTCGATTTCAAAATTATCGGCGAGGATGGTAAGCGACTGCCGCATGACGGTAAGACGCAGGGCGAGCTGCATGTGCGCGGCAACACGATCGTGTCGGGCTATTTCAACGACGCCAAGGCCAGTGCGCGCTCACACGACAACGAAGGTTGGTTCGCGACGGGGGATGTGGCGAAGATCTCGCCGCGCGGCGTTCTCACGATCGTCGATCGCACGAAGGATCTCGTGAAGTCGGGCGGGGAATGGATTTCTTCGATCGATGTGGAAGGAGCGGCACTCGCTCACCCGGGGCTCGCCAACTGCGCCGTCATTGGCGTGCCGCATCCCAAGTGGGACGAACGGCCAGTGCTCGTCGCGGTCAAGGCGCCTGGCGCGGATCCGACGAAGGACGAAATCATCAAGATGCTCGAAAGCAAACTGGCGAAATGGCAACTGCCGGACGATGTGATTTTCGTCGAGGCGTTGCCGCTCGGGGCTACCGGCAAGGTGTCGAAGAAAGATCTGCGCACGAAATTCGCCAACTACAAATTGCCGGAGTGAGGAAAGTCACAGTCGCGCGCGAGGCACAGGCAAGCGCGATCGAGCGGTCTTGCACAGGGCGCGCCGACTTGTGCGGAAAACTCACTTGAGTGCTGCGCTGGTTGGACGGTCCTACTAGAAAGCATAACGAGAGAGCTGGTTGCTGCGGGTGTAGGCGGGGGCTTTCGCCGGAACTCGAGGGCATTGAGGTTCCGGTTCGCGTGACCAGTTCTCTCTCCTCAATGTCAGGTCTAATCGAGCGCGCCTCCAAAGAGCCTAGCGCGGACCTCAGACGCGGCGAGGAGCGGTTATCCGCTGGTGTCGGCTTGTCATCGCCGTCCGCTTGTGGCCTGCTGCGTGTCTCGCCCTTCCAATTCTGATGTCCTTTGGAGAAAGATATGATGAAGCTCTTATCGAGCCCTGCGTCCCCCTATGCGCGGAAAGTGCGCATGGTCGCCGCCGTGAAGGGGCTTGAGAGCCAGATCGAGAGTGTCTTCCCGGATGCAAACAAGGGCGATCCGGAGCTCAACGCCAAGAACCCGCTCGGCAAGATCCCATGCTTGGTTACGGCCAGCGGTGCTGTCGTCCACGACAGTCACGTCATCTGCGAGTATTTCGATAGCATAGGCGGCGGGCCTGAACTCTTTCCAAAGTCGGGCGATGCGCGCTGGGATACGCTGACGCGCGGATCGCTCGCTGACGGCATCCTCGATGCGGCGCTCCTGCTCGTCTACGAGCGGCGCTACCGGCCGGAGGACAAGGTCGTGCAGCCGTGGGTCGACCGGCAGTGGTCGAAGATCAACCGGTCGCTCGACCTCCTCGAAGCTGCTCCGCCGCAGTGGAGCGGTCATCCGGACTATGGGCACATCACGCTCGCCTGCGCGCTCGGATATTTGGATTTCCGGCATCAGGGCTTGTGGCGCACGGGGCGTCCGAAGCTAGTTGCTTGGCTCGAGCAGTTCGCCAAGGCGGTTCCAGCGTTCGGTGCAACGCAGCCGGTTGGTTGATTTGGAGTTGCAGCGTGGTTCGACTGATCGCAGCCCTTTCCGCCGTTGTTCTGTCGATTTCGACGGCCATGGCGCAGTCCCCATCGATGGCGCCGGCGGAGGCGCACGCCAAGGCGGTCGCCGGCGAGGTTGTGCTGGTTGATATCCGGACGCCCGGCGAATGGCGGGAGACTGGTTTGCCTGCCAGCGCGCACGCCATCACCATGAACCAAGATGGGCGGGCGCTCGTCGCGGCGTTGGATAAAGCCATGGGCGGCGATCGGTCGAAGCCGCTCGCGCTCATCTGCCGGACTGGCAACCGTTCGAGCCATCTTCAAAGCCAGTTGCAGCGGGCCGGGTTTATGAACGTCATCGACGTTTCGCAGGGGATGGCTGGGAGCAGGAGCGGTCCTGGCTGGTTAAAATCGGGTTTGCCGACACGTCCAGGTGATCCTGCGTCGCCGCCGCAACTTGCCAAAGCGCAATAAGCGGGTGGAAATTCCGGAAAGTGACGGAATGCGGGGGTAATCCCTTGCAACGAGGCGAAAGACCTTCGTCTCGGCCACTGTTCGGCCAACAGCAGTTGCTCCAATCTCGTCTTGCCGGCACAGGTCTGCGCCGGCTTGCCAACGGGATTGTGAGCCATGTCCGACACGCGCTATTTCAGGTCATTCACGCAACTTGCCGCGGCAGCCTCGCTGACGGTGCTTGCCCTCTACGTGTCCCCCGCGACGGCAGCCGAGCCCTTCGCCGACAAGGCGCTTGCGGAGCAGGCCAACACGCTCGAACAGCAGATCCGCACGAAGCCCGCGACGACAGTCAAACGAACGGCGCGCGAATGGAAGGCGGAAGCCGACAAGCTGCTGGCGCCGCCGATATCCAATCCGCGCGAGGCGGTTGCGGCGCTACAACAGGCGGTCAATCTGGAGCCGGCGAATTCAGATTACTGGCTGGCGCTCGCGAATGCGCTCATCGCCATCAACCCGGAGACCTATCAGCAGGACGAACGCGGCCGCGTGCAATTGCAGATGACCGCTAGTGCGTATCGTGCCTACGAACGCGCGAAGACGGACCCGCAGAAGGTGGCGGCGCTCGACGCGCTCGCCGAGGGATTGAAGCGGCGGGCGCAGTACCGGTCGGCGCTCACCGCGTACACCAGTGCTCTGGGATTGTCAGATACGCCACGGCGGCGCGCCGCCTATGAGTCACTTCGCAACGAGCACGGTTTCCGCGTCGTCGACACGCGGATCGACGCGGATGCCGCTTCGCCACAAGCATGCGTCGTGTTCTCGGAGCGTCTTGCAGGCGGCGAGATCGACTGGTCGACCTTCATCAAGCTCGACGGCAAGACGCCGGACGCGGTCCGCGCCGACGGCAAGCAGCTTTGCGTCGATGGCCTGGCGCACGGCAAGACGTACAAGGTTTCCCTGCGCGCCGGTTTGCCGTCTGTCATTGCGGGTGAGCCGTTGATGAAGTCGAGCGATCTGACGATGTACGTGCGGGATCGTTCGCCGACGGTGCGCGGTACGGCCAAGTCGTACGTACTGCCGTCGTCGGGCCAACAGGGCATTCCGCTGACGACGACAAACGTGCAGCTGCTCGGTATCGACGTCTACCGCATCGGTGATCGCGGCCTAGCTTCGCTTTTGCAGAACGGCGATGTGTCCCGTGCGCCGGAGACGTACGAGATCGAAGCCATCCGTGAGCGCACGGGACAGAAGGTTTATTCAGGCGAACTCGAGGTCGTCGCGTCGCGTGTCAACGAGGAGGTGACGACGGCGTTTCCTGTCAGTGAGGCAATCGGCAAGTTGCAGCCGGGCATCTACATGCTCTCGGCGAGAGTGCTGCCGCGCAAGTCGGGTGATGAACGCACGCAGTCCAGCCAATGGTTCATCGTTTCGGACCTCGGGCTTACGACCTATACCGGCAGTGATGGACTGCATGCCTTCGTGCGGTCGCTGACGTCGGCAGCCGGTGTGGCGAATGCAAAAGTAAAACTCGTTGCCAAGAACAACGAGATTTTGGCCAACGGCGCCACGGACGCGCGCGGCTATGTGCGTTTCGACGCGGGACTGACGAAGGGTGAGGGCGGCCTTGCGCCGCAGATGCTCGCGGTGGAGACGGCGGAAGGCGACTACGCCTTTCTCGACCTCGGCACGACCGCGTTCGATCTGTCCGATCGCGGCGTGAAGGGCCGCGCGGCACCGGGGCCGGTCGATGCGTTCGCCTACACCGATCGCGGTGTCTATCGCCCGGGCGAGACGGTGCAGGTTGCGACGCTGGTGCGCGATCAAGCGGTGAAGGCGTCGGCTGTTCCCGTGACACTGATCGTGTCGCGGCCTGACGGCGTTGAATACCGGCGCATGCTGTTGCCCGATCAGGGGCTTGGGGGGCGGCACGTGCCGCTGACGCTCAGCGCGAACGCGATGGGCGGCACATGGCGCGCGAAGGTCTACACCGATCCGAAGGCGGATCCGCTCGCAACGGTGTCATTCCTCGTCGAGGACTATGTGCCCGAGCGGCTCGACATGAAGTTGGAGGCTGCAACGCCTTCAGTCACGCTCGAAGGCGGCAAGGTGAAGCTTGCGGGCAAATATCTTTATGGGCCGCCGGCTGCTGGCCTCGACATCGAGGGCGAAGTCGTCGTCAAGCCGTCGAAGGCCGGTGTCGCGGCGTTCCCGGGCTATTACTTCGGGCGTGCGGACGAGAAAATCACGCCGACGCGTGAAGCTTTGGAGATTGCCGAGGAGACGGCGGCAGACGGCACGGCTGTTGTCGATGTGAAGCTGCCGAAGGTCGAGAAAACGGCGCGAGCGCTCGATGCGGAGGTGATCCTACGGTTGAAGGAAACAGGTGGCCGCACCATCGAGCGGACGATTTCGCTGCCGGTCGATTTTAAAGAGGCCCGTATCGGGATCAAACCGGGCTTTGCCGACAATCAGGCGCGCGAAGGCGAGGTGGCGCGGTTCGACGTGGTGCAGGTGGATGGTGCGGGCAAGGCAGTAAGCGCGAAGGGCCTCAAGTGGGAACTCGTGAAGCTCGAGCAGCGCTGGCAGTGGTTCAGCCGCGGCGGTAGCTGGGCGTATGATGTTCAGACGCTGACACGGCGGGTTGCGAACGGAACGGTCGATACGCAAGCGAGCCAGCCTGGCGCCATCGAAGCTAAGCTCGACTGGGGCCGCTACAGGCTGGAAGTCAAGTCGGGCGATGGTGCGGCTGCCGCACTGACGAACATCGAGTTCAATGCCGGCTGGCATGCTGACGAAGCGGCCGACAGCCCGGAGATGCTCGAACTCGCGCTGGACAAGCCGGCGTATAAGGCTGGTGAGACGGCGCGCGTGAAAGTGGCGTCGCGCTTTGCTGGGACCGCTCTCGTCTCGGTGCTCAACGGCGGTGTCGTCAGCTTCAAGGAAGCGCAGGTTCCGGCAGGCGGCGCCGAGATCCCCGTCGAGGTGTCTGACAACTGGGGGCCGGGCGCCTATGTGGCGGTGACGCTGTTCAGGCCGCTCGACGGGCCGGCGAAGCGGATGCCGGGACGCGCGATCGGTCTCGGGTGGCTTGCCGTGGATCAGACGCCAAGATCGCTCAAGGTATCGATCGATGCGCCCGAGAAAGTAAAGCCGGGCCACAAGGTGACGGTACCGGTCAAGCTTGCCGGTCTTGCGGCCGGGGAGAGTGCGCGTGTGACGCTTTCTGCGGTCGATGTCGGCATTCTCAACTTGACGCGGTTCGAGGCGCCTAAGCCGGAGGGCTGGTTCTTCGGGCAGCGTAAGCTCGGTCTCGACGTGCGCGATTATTACAGCCGTCTCATCGACGGTATGCGCGCCGAGCGCGGGCGGTTGCGCTCGGGCGGAGACGGGTCGGATGCCGGCGGTATGAGTTCGACGGGTTCGCCGCCAGTGGAAGCGCCGCTGGCGCTGTTCTCGGGCATCGTGACAGTGGGCGCGGATGGCATTGCGAACGTGCCGCTCGATCTGCCCGACTTCAATGGCTCGGTCCGCCTGTCGGCCGTCGCTTGGACCGATCAGAAGATTGGATCGGCGTCGAAGGACATGATCGTGCGCGATCAGATGGCGGTGACGGTTTCTGCGCCGCGCTTCCTGACGCTCGGCGACAAGGCGCGGCTACAAGTCGATGTGCACAATGTCGAGGGACCGGCGGCGGCGTACAAGCTGACAGTGACGTTCAATCCGGTACAGGGATTGAAGAACGAACTCGCGTCGCGCACGCTCGATCTCAAGGCCGGCGAGAAGAAAGCCGACACGCTCGAATTGAAGCCGAGCGATATCGGGACGATGCCGGTGGAAGTCGCTGTGACAGGCCCGACTGGCGTGTCGGTCAAGCGGTCGCTGCAATTCGACGTGAAGCCGCCGGGTGGCGACATCAAGCGCGTGACGGTAAGCCAGCTCGCGGCGAAGACCGGCAAGATCACGTTGTCCAAAGATCTCTTCACCGATCTCATCCCGTCGTCGGCGAAGGCGACGGTGCACGTCGGGCCGCTTGCCTCGCTCGACGTCGCCGGCATTCTCAACCAGCTTGACCGGTACCCGTATGGCTGTGCCGAGCAGACAACCAGCCGCGCGCTGCCGTTGCTTTACGCAAACGACCTCGCACGCCAGGTCGGGCTCGGTCAGGATCGCGAACTGAAAGAGCGCGTGCAGAAGGCAGTCGAGCGCGTCCTCGAGATGCAGGATGCGTCGGGTGCGTTCGGCATTTGGGGGCCTTCGGACGGCGACCTCTGGCTGTCGAGCTATGTGACGGATTTCCTTCTACGGGCGAAGGAAGCGAAGTTCTCGGTCGATCAACGGGCTCTCAAGTTGGCGCTCGATCGGCTGTCGAATTTCGTCGCCTATGCGCAGGACTTCGAGAAGGGTGGCGAGGAGCGGGCGTATGCGATCTATGTGCTCGCCCGCGCCGGACGTGCGCCGGTCGGTGATCTCAGGTACTTCATCGATGGTCGCATCGATCGCTTCTCGACGGCGTTGTCGCTTGCGCAGCTTGGTGCGGCGGCGAGCCTTACCGGCGATAAGCCGCGGGCAGAGAAGGCGTTCGCGGCCGCGATGCGCAAACTAGATGCGGCTGACGGTACGGTGTTCCGCCACGACTATGGTACGGCGCTGCGTGACCGTGCTGCGGTCATGACACTCGCGTCGGAGACGAAGGTGGTGCCGGCGTCGACGCCGCAATTGGTCGATGTTCTCGCGAAGGCGTATCAGTCGAAGCAGTACACATCGACGCAGGAGCAGGCGTGGTTGCTGCTTGCGGCACGGTCGGTTAGCGATCAGGCGGAGGCGGCGACGCTCGCCGTCAATGGCGCGGAACACAAAGGACGCCTCGTGCGGTCGCTGACGGTGGCTGAGATGGGGCCCGCCGGTTTGACGATCTCGAATACGGCTGATGCGGCGACCAGCGCGGTCGTGTCGGTGATCGGTGCCGCGTTGACGCCCGAACCCGCCGCGTCGAACGGCTTCACGATCACACGGAAGTACTTCACGCTCGATGGCAAACCGGTCGATCTGGCCAGTGCGACGGGTGGTGCGGCGAAGCTCAACCAGAATGACCGTCTCGTCGCGGTGGTGACGGTCGAGGCGAAGGAGAAGGGTGGACGCATCTTGCTCGTCGATCGTCTGCCGGCAGGTCTCGAGATCGAGAATCCGCGTCTCGTCGAGGGCGGTGATACGAAGTCGCTCGATTGGCTGAAAACCGCAACCAAGCCTGAGCATACGGAATTCCGGGACGATCGGTTCGTCGCAGCGTTCAACTTCTTTGGCAACGAGGGACGCCATCGGCGAAACGGCGACGATGGTGATGGCGACGGCGACAAGGCGCGCGGGCCGGTGTCGACGGCGACGGTCGCCTATATCGTTCGCGCGGTGACGCCGGGATCGTTCGTGCATCCGGCGGCGACGGTCGAGGACATGTACCGTCCGGACCGTGTCGCGCGGACGGCGACGGGCAAGCTCGACGTCGTGGCGAAGTGACGGCGGGCGTCACCCCACCCCTAGCCCCTCCCCATCAAGGGGAGGGGGACTAGACCAGCCCTCGGAAGAAGCATGACCAGGACGGCAAAGAAGCTGATGAGCGGGTTCAGGCGGATCGCAATCGCGCTGTGCGTTGTCGCGCTTGCCGGGACGCTCGTGGTCGGCATCGAGGCGACGCGACTGGGGCCGCCGCCGCTCGCGAATGCAAATCCGGTGTCGGTGACGATCCTCGACCGAGACGATGTTCTCTTGCGCGCCTATACGACAGAAGCCGGACGTTGGCAGCTGCCGATCGATGCACGGGATGCGGATCCGACTTATCTGCAGTTGTTGTTCGCGTTCGAGGACCGGCGGTTCTACCGGCATTTCGGTGTCGATCCGCTCGGCGTATTCCGTGTCGGGACCGAAGTGGTGCGGCATGGCCGGCTGATCTCGGGGTCGTCGACGCTGACGATGCAGACGGCGCGACTGATCGAGGGGCGGCACGAGAAGACCGGGCGCGGGAAGCTCAGGCAGATGATCCGCGCGGTGCAGCTCGAGCAGAGGTTATCGAAGCACGAGATCCTCAACATCTATCTGAAGCTTGCGCCGTTCGGCGGGAATATCGAGGGCGTTCGCGCGGCATCGCTGCTCTATCTCGGCAAGGAGCCGCGGCGGTTGTCGCTGGCGGAAGCTGCGTTACTCGTCGCGCTGCCGCAGTCGCCTGAGGCGCGGCGGCCCGACCGGTCGCCTGAGGCTGCAAAGCGAGCGCGCAATCGCGTACTTGCGCGAGCGCTGGAGCTTGGCGTCATTCCGCGCGATGAAGCCGATGCGGCGATGCGCGAGGCGATGCCGCAGGTTCGCAAGTCGATGCCGCAACTGGCGCCCCATCTGTCGGACCAAATCATCGAGAAGCGGGCTGGTGCGGCGGTTCATAGGCTGACCTTGCAGGCTCGTGTACAGAGCCAGCTCGAGCAAGCGGCGCGCGAGCACGTCAAGGCGCTTGGGCCGGGTCTTTCGGCTGCCATCGTCGCGCTCGACCATTCGAGTGGCGAGGTTGTCGCGTACGTTGGATCGGCCGACTATTTCGACTCCAGTCGTCACGGTGCGGTCGATATGGCGCAGGCCATTCGCTCGCCCGGGTCGACATTGAAGCCGTTCATCTACGGTCTCGCGTTTGATGCCGGCATTGCACATCCCGATAGCCTGATTGAGGATCGGCCGTCGCGGTTCGGGACTTATGTGCCGAAGAATTTCGATCACGACTTTCAAGGCACGGTGACGATCCGCGAGGCGTTGGCGAAGTCGCTCAACATTCCCGCCGTCAAGGTGCTCGACGCGATCGGCCCGGCGAAGCTCTATGGGCGCATGACGGGGCTCGGCTTGTCGCCGCAGCTGCCGTCGGATGCGGAGCCGTCACTCGCCATTGCTCTTGGTGGGCTCGGATTGCGTCTGACTGATCTCGCGGCGATGTATGCGGCCGTGGCGCGCGGCGGCTCCGCGATATCTCCGCATTGGCAGCGCGAGGCGCGGGAGGCGCCGAAGAAGGATGCGCGGCTCATGTCGGAAGTCGCTTCCTGGTATATCGGGGACATTCTGAAAAATGCGCCGCCTCCTGCGAACGCCAAGGCGGGACGGATCGCCTATAAGACCGGCACGTCGTATGGCTTTCGCGACGCGTGGTCGGCCGGCTATGACGGCCGACATGCCGTCGTGGTTTGGGTCGGGCGGGCGGATGGTGCGCCTGTGGCGGGCCTCAATGGACGGCAGGCGGCGGCGCCGTTGCTGTTCGATGCATTCGCGCGGATCAGCGAGCAGCGGGTGCCGTTGAAGGTTGCGCCGCACGGCGTCATCCGTGTGACGGGCGCGGATTTGCCAGCGCCGCTGCGGCGGTTCGAGGACGGGCGCGAAGAGGCTGACAAGGGACCGTTTCGCGGCACGCCGCTGTCGATCGCGTTTCCGCCCGATCGTTCCGAAATCGAGGCGCAACCGAGCGATGGCGACCCGCTCATTGTCAAGGCCGAAGGGGGGACATTGCCGCTCACTTGGTTCGTCGATGGGAAACCCGTTGAGAGTGATCCTGCCACGCGTGAGGCTGTCATCCATTCTTCTGGAAGGGGTTTCGTGCGCTTGAGCGTCACCGACGCGTCGGGGCGATCGGAACGCGTGACCGTCCGCTTGAAATGATTGACGCCGCGGGGACGGTGATTTGGGCCGGCATCGGAAACACCAAAATCGCGCGGATAGTCTGGGAGAAATCAGGGGCTGATCCGAAAAGGGTGCCGCTACACTGCTCCGAGGAGGCGGTTGACGCCGACTAGGTGTGGGATCGGTTGCCGCATCAACGTTCGCCATTCGTTCGGCGCATTCGGCGTGCACAAACGTTCGTGGGGTTAATGAATCGGTAACCGTCATCGGCGAACGATGCGGGAGCTATCCAAGCGTGTGGCAGTGGGCGACACTGCGCATGTCGGTATCGTTGCGTCGCGTCGGGGTACATCATGCGTGTTTCGCGTTCTAAGCCGGCGGCTGGCCTGCGGGTCAATCGCATCCTCCAGGGCGATTGCGTTGCGCATTTGAAGTCGCTGCCGACGGCGAGCGTCGATCTGGTCTTCGCCGATCCGCCGTATAATCTCCAACTCGCGGGCGACCTCATGCGCCCTAACAATACGACCGTCGACGGCGTCGACGACGCGTGGGACAAGTTCGCGTCGTTCGAAGCTTACGACAAGTTTTCGCAGGCATGGCTCGGCGAAGCGCGGCGCGTGCTGAAGCCTGATGGTGCGATCTGGGTGATCGGCAGTTATCACAACATTTTCCGTCTCGGCACCGTGCTGCAGGATCTTGGATTCTGGATTCAGAACGACGTCATCTGGCGCAAGACCAACCCGATGCCGAATTTCCGCGGCAAGCGGTTCACGAATGCGCACGAGACGCTGATCTGGGCGTCGCGTGACCCGAAGGCGAAGCCGACGTTTCACTACGAGGCGATGAAGGCGTTCAACGACGACCTGCAGATGCGCTCGGACTGGCTCATTCCGATCTGCTCCGGCGGGGAGCGCCTGAAGGATGACGGTGGCCGCAAGGCGCATCCGACGCAAAAGCCGGAGGCGCTGCTGCATCGTGTGCTCTTGGCGACGACGAACCCTGGCGACGTGGTGCTCGATCCTTTCTTCGGCACCGGAACGACCGGCGCGGTCGCCAAGAAGCTTGGCCGCCGCTTCATCGGTATCGAACGCGATCCGGATTATGCAAAGGCGGCAGCGGAGCGGATTGATGCAGTCCGGTCCTGTGATCCGTCGTCGCTCGAGACGCAGCGCTCGAAGCGGCATGAACCGCGCGTTCCCTTCGGTGCGGTCGTCGAACTTGGCCTGCTCGATCCGGGGACGCGGCTGTGGGACGAGAAGGGCCGCGTGTGGGCGGAAGTGAAGGCGGACGGCACGCTTGCGATCACGCCGAAGTCGTTCGCGCATCCGTTGGCGGCGATCCCGCGCGGTGAGCGTCCGGGCGCTGCCGCGGCGCGCAGCGTCAAGAAATCGAGAGCGGCACGCTCAGCAGAGGCCGCGCCGGCGCTCGGCGCTCAGCAGGGGTCGATCCATCGGATCGGGGCTGCTGTGCAGGGGGCCGCTGCCTGTAACGGTTGGACGTTCTGGCACTTCGAGGCCGAAGGCAAGCTAAAGCCAATCGATGTGCTGCGCGAGGAAGCGCGGCGTCAGCTCGGGCTCTCGGGTGTGACGGCGGAAGCTGCGGAGTAATTTGCTCTGTACGTCTGGGAATGCAAAAGCGCGCGACTATGGTCGCGCGCTTTCTTGCTTAGGTCGGCACTGACGAAAGCGGTCACGCTCCGTAGCGGCCGATGATCGAGATGGCGCAGACATTGCGGTTCGGGAAGCCGCCGAGGTTGTGGGTCAGCGCGATGGTCGGGGTGTCCTTCCGCTGGCGTTCGCCGGCGCGGCCCTGCATCTGCAGCTTCATTTCATAGATCATGCGCAGGCCCGAGGCGCCGATCGGATGGCCGAAGCATTTGAGGCCGCCGTCGATCTGGCAGGGCACCTTGCCGTCCGCGTCATAGAAGCCGTCGAGCACGTCGTTGATGGCGCGGCCTTCGCCGGAAATGTGCAGGTCTTCCATCGTGACGAGTTCGGTCACCGAGAAGCAGTCATGCACCTCGATTAGGTTCACCTGGTCGCGCGGCTTGGTGATGCCGGCTTCGTCGTAGGCGCGGCGGGCGGCTATCCTGGTTGTCGCAAAGTGACTGCCGTCCCAGGCGTTGTACTGCGACTCCTGACCGTTCGAGACGGCGACCTGTAGCGCCTTCACGGAGATCAGGTCTTTCTTGCCGAGGCCCTTTGCGATATCGGGCGTTGTGACGATCGCGCAGGCGGCGCCATCCGATACGCCGCAGCAATCGTAGAGGCCGAGCGGTTCGGCGATCATCGGCGAGTTCAGTACCGTGTCCATGGTGATCTTATTGCGCAGGTGCGCCTTCGGGTTCTTTGCGCCGTTGTCGTGCGATTTTACCGAGATGTGGGCCATCGCTTTCTTGAGATCGGCCGGCGTGGCGCCATGCTTGGCACGGTAGGCGGCGGCGAGCTGCGCAAAGGAGCCGGGAGCCGACGCGTTCGGCCAGGTCTGGTCGTTGAAGGTGCCGCGGCCGCGCTGGGGCAAGCCGCCATAGCCCGTGTCCTTCAGCTTTTCGACGCCGAGAGCGAGCGCGATATCGGCGGCGCCAGATGCGACGGCATAGACCGCGCCGCGGAAGGCTTCGGTGCCCGAGGCGCAGAAGTTCTCGACGCGGGTAACGGGGATGTAGGGCAGGCGGAGCGCGATAGCGAGCGGCGTTGCCGACTTGCCGACGTGCTGTTCTTCGATTGCCGTTGCGAGCCAGGCGGCGTCGATCTGCTTCGTCTCGATGCCGGCTTCCTCGATCGCTTCCATGTAGGCCTCGACCATCAAGTCGTCAGCCTCGCGGTCCCATCGCTCGCCAAACTTCGAGCAGCCCATGCCGAGAATGACGACCTTGTCCCTGATGCCCTTTGCCATGTGCGCTATCCTCGCGTCGATCTTGTGGTTTATTTCTTGAAGCAGGCGTTGATGCCTGGGATGCCGTTCCACTTGGCGCCTGCGTCGCCTTTAGTGCCGACGGCCTTCAGACAGATGCTGCGCGCGCAACCGCATGTGGCTGTGCTGTGGCCGTAACCGAGGCAGGCCGTGTAGTGCTGCGAGCAGGTATAGGCATGGGCCGGCACAGAGAACGCAATGGCTGTTAGCGTCAGCGATGCGATGGCAAGAAATGCCTTCATGGACTTGTTCCTCCACTTACGATGCAGGCGACGCTTTCCAGAAGTAGCGGCGGAAGCCGCGGTTCGTGTCGATATCCTTGATGCGGAACATCATGCGCATCGGCTTGCCGACGGCGAGGTCTGCCTCGTCGAGATCTGTGAAGTCGAGCATGGTGCGGCCGCCTTCGTCGAACTGGATCATACCGTACATCGACGGCGGATCGGGCGAGTAGGTCAGGCGGTCGGCGGTGAAGGAATTGATCTTGCCGATCTTCTCGGCGAAGGGGTGCGGCTCCTGCGTATGGTAGGCGTTGCAGTTCGGGTTGACGCAGATGTTCGACTTCGGGAATTGCAGCGTGCCGCACTTCGAGCACTTGCCGCCGATGAAGCTCGTCACGGTGTCGCGGTTGCGCCAGAGCGACGACAACGGCGTCATCTTGTCGGTCTCGGAGCGCATGCCGCGTTCGAGCGTGATGAGGTCGTTGAAGGCGAGGAAGCGGCCGTAGGCGGTCTCGGCCTTCTTGCGGGCGAGATGACCTTTGACGCCGAGACGCGGCGCCAGTTTGGTGATCTCGGGCGTGACTTCGAACAGCAGGGCGTCGGCGCCTTGGCCGAAGCCGACGACCAGGATCCTATCGCCGGCCTTCGCTTTTTCGAGCGCGGCGACGAGCATGACGAGCGGGTGCGCTACGCCGGTGTCACCGCACACGGCGCCAAGCGCGTCGGCAACGGCGGTGTCAGCAATTTTCGCGGCCTTGGCGACGGCGGCGCTGACGCCGCGGATAGTAGACGGGAGAATAAATGTGCCGACGTCTTCGGGCTTCACGTTGGCGGCTGCTAGACAGCGCGCGATCACCGGCGGCACAATTTTCATGTAGCCCGCATCACGGACCCAGCGTTCCTCCCATTGATAATCGAAGGTGTTGTCCATCGAGCGGAAGTGGTCGACGAAGTCGGCGCTGCCGGAGGCTTTCCCGATCAATTTGGCGATGACGTTTTTCGTGCCGGTCAGGAGTGCTGCGGCGCCGTCGCCGCTCGCCATTTCCATCGGGCTCGCGGCCTTGGTGCGGCGATTTTCGGAGGCGATGACGAGGCTCTCGTCGGCGCTGGAGAGGGCATCGAGCAGGGCACTCGTTCCGGCGCGCTGTGTAGCGGACACGTCAGAGGTGCGAACGTCGGGCCCGAGGCTCAGGGCGTCGCCGACGAGACCGGCGTGCAGGCGGTCGACGAAGGGGAAGGTGGTCGAGGCGAGCCGCAGTGATTGGAGGGCGTTGCGGTCGCGTGATCCGAGGCAGTCACGGGCGGCTTCGACCGCCATCGTCACGGCGTCCTCGTCCCAGTTTGCCATCGCGCGCTCGCCCTTGGCGAGGCCAGCAAGGCCAGGATTGAACCAGCCGTGCGTCTCGGCGATCACCTTCCGTTGCAAGCGGCGGCGCGGAATGTAGGCGCCGAATGCGACGATGCCTGCGGTCATCAGACGTTTCCCCGGATGGATCTTGGATCGTTTCGGGGAAGCCTAGTCCGCAGCGCGCATGTGAGCAAGCCTGGGGCGGTCAGGTGCGTGCCGCGTCCACCGCGTGGCAGGCGGCTTCTCGTAGGTTGCCACGGGCGAGCAGCTTCGGCACTTCGGCCTTGCAGCGGTCGTGGACCAGCGGGCAGCGTGGATGGAAGGCGCAGCCGGTCGGCGGGTCGATCGGATTGGGGATCTCGCCTTCGATCATCTTTCGCGGGCGGCCGGACATCGCGAGGTCGGGCACGGCGTCCAGCAACATGCGGGTATAGGGATGCTGGGGTGCGGCGAAGAGATCCTTCGACGGCGCGATCTCGACGACGCGGCCCAAGTACATGACGCCGATCCGCGTCGCCATGTGCTTTACGACGGCGAGGTTGTGCGAGATGAACAGATATGTGAGGCCGAACTGGTCTTGCAGGTCGCGCATCAAGTTGAGGATCTGCGCTTGTACCGAAACGTCGAGCGCTGACGTCGGCTCGTCGCAGACGAGGAATTCGGGTTTCGAGGACAGGGCGCGGGCGATGCAGATGCGCTGGCGCTGGCCGCCGGAAAACTCGTGCGGATACTTGCGGCCGTCCATCGGGTCGAGGCCGACGAGGCGGAGTAGTTCACCGACGCGGTGCTCGATCTCGGCGTTGTCCTTGGCGAGGCCGAAGGCGCGGATCGGGTCGGCGATGATGCGGTCGACGCGCCAGCGCGGGTTGAGGCTCGCGTAGGGGTCTTGAAAGATCATCTGGATGCGGCGGCGCAGCGCGTCGAGATCGGCGCCCGGCGACCACATGTCTTGGCCATCGATGGTGACGGTGCCGGCGGTCGGTTTCAGCAGGCCGACGACCATCTTGGCGACGGTCGATTTGCCGGAGCCGGATTCACCGACGAGGGCGAGCGTTTCGCGCTTGCCGATGTTGAAGGAGACATCGGTGACGGCCTTGAGGAACTTCTTTTCCTCGCGCTCGATGACGCGGTTGAGCCAGGGCTTCGAGACATCGAAGACGCGCGAGAGGTTTTTGACCTCAACGAGCGTGTCGGCGGTCGCTGCCGCGCGTTGCGCGCTGGTTGGACCTGTGCCGCCAGTCAGGCTTGCCTCGAAGCGGTCGATTCGGTCGCGGTTTTCGGTCGACACGGTGGTCATGCCTTGGCTCCCGCCTTTGCCTTGTCCATGAGCCAGCAGGCGACGCGCGAGCTGCCGACGCTGATTGGATCAGGCCGTTCGGCGCGGCAGCGGTCGAAGACTTCGGTGCAGCGAGGATTGAAGGCGCAGCCTTTCGGGATGGCGGTGAGGCGCGGCATGGAACCGGGGATCTGCGTCAGGCGTGTGCCGCCGTCACTCACTTCGAGGGTCGGGATCGATCCCATGAGGCCCTTGGTATAGGGGTGGTGCGGACGTTGAACCACGTCACGGACGGGGCCGATCTCGGCGATGCGTCCGGCGTACATGACGGCGACTCGGTCGGCGGTCTCGGCGATGACACCCATGTCGTGGGTGATGAGCATGACGGCGGTGCCGCGCTCGCGGCAGAGTTTCTTCAAGAGCTGGATGATCTGCGCCTGGATCGAGACATCGAGGGCGGTGGTCGGCTCGTCGGCGATGACGAGCTCGGGTTCGGCGCAGAGTGCGAGAGCGAGGACGACGCGCTGGCGCATGCCGCCCGAAAATTCGTGTGGGTAGCCGTCGATGCGGCGTTCGGCGCCCTGGATGCCGACTTCGTTCAACAGAGAGATAGCGCGGGCGCGGGCCTCTGCCTCGCTGACGTCGGCATGAGTGCGGATGGTTTCGATCAACTGTTCGCCCACGCGGTAAAGCGGATTGAGCGAGGTGAGCGGGTCTTGGAAGACCATGCCGATGCGACGGCCACGGATGGCGCGCATTTTGTCACGCGGCAGGTTGTCGATGCGTTCGCCCTTGAGCCAGACTTCGCCACCGGCAATGCGGCCGGGCGGTTCGAGCAGGCCGATGACGGCAGTGCCCGTCAGCGATTTACCGGCGCCCGACTCGCCGACGACGCCGAGCACTTCGCCCGGCGCGATGTCGAACGAGACGTCGTCGACGGCGACGAGCGTGCCTCGCCGCGTCGGGAACTCGACGCGAAGGTTGCGGACTGAAAGGGCAGGTGTGGTCATCGGTGCTTCACGTAGGTTAGGTTAGCGCGGCCCGAGGTCTGCGACAATGGATCGGCACTTCGTACCGCGCGTAACCCAACAAATTGGAACTCGAGGGCTGTTGGGTTACGGGCGGCTGCCAACAAAACGACATGGGTCGATTGCTGGCAGCCGCCCTAACCCAACCTACGGCTGCTTATCGTGTTACTTCACCGGCTCGTAGAGCTTCATGTCGATCCGGTTTTCAGGCGACACGGGGAGGTTCCACGTGTCTTTCATCGCGTAGGCCAGCGTCTGATTGTGGAGCGGGATGTAGATCGTCTCCTCATGCAGCGTCTTCCACAGATCAGCGATCGTGGCATTGCGCTTGGCGAGGTCCGTTTCCGAGGTCAGGCTCTGGATCTTCTTGTTGATCTCGGGGTTATTCAAACGGGTTCCGTTGAAGGCGCCCTCCTTACCTTCGCGGCCGCCGTAGAGGAACGTGAAGATGTAGTGGCTGTCGTAGGTCGGCACGCCCCAGCCCAAAAGGAAGAAGTCCGTCTCAGGCGGATTCTTCTCGATCAGCGGGAAGTGCTTGGTCTTCGACTGTGAGTTCAGGGTCACTTTGATGTTGATCTTTGCGAGCATCGCGGAGACGGCTTGGCAGATGCCCTCGTCCGAGACGTAGCGGTCATTCGGGCAGTCGAGGCGTGCGGAGAAGCCGTTCGGAAGGCCCGCTTCCGTCAGCAGCTTTTTGGCGCCGTCGAGATCGACCTTCGGCACGGTGTCCATTTCTTTGGTGTAGCCGTTGACGAACGGCGGCACGATGGAGCCGGCAGGGATCGACTGGCCGCGCATGACGGCGCGCTTGATCGCTTCGCGATCGATTGCCATGCTCATGGCCTTGCGGACGCGTTTGTCGGCGAATGGGTTCTTGTCCTTCACGTCCGTGGAGGCAACCGGCTTTGGTTCGACGTTGACGCCGAGGAAGATCGAGCGGTTCTCAGGACCGAGATTAACCCGGAAGCCCGGTGATTTCTCGAGCCGTTCGATGTCCTGCACCGGCATGTCCTGGACGATATCAACCTCGCCCGACAACAGCGCCGCTACGCGCGTCGCGTCTGATTTGATGACGAGGTAGGTGATCTCGGTAATGCCGTGCTTGAACTCGCCCTTGCCCCAGTAGGCGTCGTTCTTCTTGAGCACCGTCTTAACGTCCTGCTCGCGCGAGACGAGGGTGTAGGAGCCCGTGCCGTTGACGTTGCGGACGGCGGCGTTGTCCTTCTTTTCCTTGAAGTCCTGCGGGATCTGGGCGCCATTCGCATCGGCCCACGACTTGCTCATGATGTGGATGTTGGTGAGATAGGCCGGCAGCAGCGGGTTCGGGCCTTTGGTCTTGATATGGACAGTCCCGGCGTCCACGGCGGTGACGCTGTCGATCGAGGTCAGCAGGCCGCGCATGCCTGAGTTGGCGTGCATGGCGCGGTTGATCGAGAAGACGACGTCGTCAGCGACCAGATCCTGACCGGCGTGGAACTTGACGCCTTGACGGAGCTTGAACTCCCAGACGGCCGGATCGGACGTGACTTTCCAAGACGTTGCGAGCGTCGGACGCAGCGAGCCATCGGCGGCGCGCTGGATCAAGGGCTCGTACATCTGATGCAGGATGTTGCTCGTCGGGCCTTCGTTCTGAGAATGCGGGTCGAGCGTGAGGGCGTCGCCAGAGCGCGCCCACTTGATCGGGCGGGCATCGGCGAGCGAGGCAGAGACGGCCAGGGCGAGGACCGCCGCTGTCGTTCTGAGCCAGGGTTTCGTCATCATCAGCTACTCCTTTGTGACGGATGTATTGCTTACGGATTTCAACGCAGGCGTGGATTGAGGGCGTCGCGGAGCCAGTCGCCAAGCAAGTTCACGGCGAGGACGAGGACTGCGAGCGTAATGCCAGGGAAGGCAACCATCCACCAACTGCCCGAGAAGAGGTACTTGTTGCCGATCTGAATCATCGTCCCGAGAGAGGGCTCGGTCGGTGGTAGGCCAACGCCCAGGAAGGACAGTGTCGCCTCGGTAATGATGGCGAGAGCGAGGTTGATCGTGGCGATGACGAACACCGGCGAGAGCACGTTCGGCAGCACGTGCTTGAACATGATCGCTGTCTTTGAGAGGCCGATCAGGCGCGCCGCCTGCACGTACTCTTTGTTCTTCTCGACGAGCGTCATACTTCGGACTGTGCGGGCGTATTGAACCCAGTAGGACAGGCCGATGGCAACGACGAGGATCCAGAATTTGCCGGCCTCGATCTTGTAGTTCTTGAAAATGGTGGCGACGACGCCATCGATCAGTAGCGCGACGAGGATGGCCGGGAAGGTCAGCTTCACGTCCGCAATGCGCATAATAAGGCTGTCTATGCGTCCGCCGATATAGCCCGCGACGAGGCCGAGCGAGACGCCGATCACCAGTGCCAGCCCAACCGCCATAATGCTTACGGTGATCGAGGAGCGCGTGCCGTAGAGTATGGTCGATAGAATGTCGCGGCCTTGGTCGTCGGTGCCGAGGAGGAAGCGTGGGTCGCCCTTGGCGGTCCAAGAGGGCGGCAGATCGCTGTCAAGGAGCGAAAGCGACTTCAGGTCATAGGGATTGTGCGGGGCGATGAGCGGGGCCAGGAATGCGGCACCGACCACGAGCAAGGTCAGCACGGCCGCAATCACGACGGTCGGCGAGCGCTTGAACGAGTAGAACAGATCGCTGTCGAGAATGCGGGCAATACGGCTCTGCGGCCTTACAGCAGCGGCGGCAATCGGGGGGGGCGAGGGCGCGTTCATGGGGTCTTATGCCTCCCGCCCGGTGATGCGGATGCGCGGGTCGACCCAGACATAGAGCAGGTCGACCACGAAGTTGATGAAGACGAACAGAAACGCGACCAGCATGAGGTAGGCGCTCATCACAGGGATGTCGGCGTTCTGCACCGACTGGATGAAGAGCAGTCCCATGCCCGGCCATTGGAAGACCGTCTCGGTGATGATCGCGAACGCGATGATCGCGCCGACTTGGAGGCCGATGATCGTGATGACGGGGATCAGCGTGTTCTTCAGCGCGTGGCCGAAGTTGACAGCGCGGTCGGTGAGGCCACGGGCACGGGCGAACTTAATGTAATCGGTGCGTAGCACTTCAAGCATCTGCGAGCGCACGAGGCGGGTGACCAGCGTCATCTGGAAGAGGCCGAGCGTAATGGCAGGTAGGATCAGCGCTTTCAGACCAGACAACGTCAGCAGTCCGGTGCTCCAGTTGCCGATCTTGACGACTTCGCCGCGGCCGAAGGACGGGAGCCAGCCGAGCGTTACCGCGAATATGTAGATCAGGAGGATGCCGATGAGGAAAGTCGGTAGGGAGATTCCCGCGAGGGAGAGGGTAAGGAAAGCCTTCGAAATGAAACTGTCTCGGTGGATGCCGGTATAGACGCCCATTGGGATGCCGAGCATCAGCGCGAATAAGGCTGCTACAATTGCGAGTTCCAGGGTCGCTGGGAAGCGATCCATGATCAGCTTCGTGACCGGCTGCTTCACTTGATAGGAAATGCCGAAGTCGAACTTCGCGGCGTTCCCAACGAAGCGGCCAAACTGAACGATCACCGGATCTGTCAGACCGAGTTCGACGCGCAACCGTTCGCGGTCCTCCAGGGACGTGTCCTGGCCGACCATCTGGTTGATGGGGTCGCCGACGAACCGGAACAGGATGAAGGCAAGGAACGCTACCGTCACCATGACGAAAAGCGCCTCGACGAGACGGCGGATGGCAAACGCTAGCATGGAACCCGGTGGGTCTCCGAAAGATGAGCGGCAAGGTCGACTTTGGTCGCACCTTGGAGGGGGGGCGCGGCGGCGTCAAGGGCTGGCCGTATGCTGTTTTGCACAGAAAACCGGCGGCTTGGAGGATTGCTGCAGGCTTGGCCGCCGTCCTGTCGGGACATCGAGCAAAGCCGGAGCAGCTCTCAAATCCTCAAGGTCTCGACGGTCTTGCGGGCCGCATCGGAGAGGCGGGTGTCACCGACGGTTTTGCCGGTGAAGTTGGTGAATGGGCCGAGGGCATTGCCGGTCCAGGCGGATGTTCCGAGGACGTGCCGGATCAAGCCTGTTGCGACGGCTTCGGAGGCGCGCTTGTTGCCATCGTCGATCTTCAGGGCAAAGCCGATGCCGAGGTCGGGGAAGCCGCCGCAGTAGACGCCTTCGGCGCCGGTTTTCATGAACAGTTTGCCGCCGAGAGCGGTCATGGCCTCGGTGTCCATGCGGCCGGGTCCCGCAACCATATCGGAATGGGCCATGCAGGATTTGACGATAAGGTCGCACGCTGCGCGCCGAGTAGGTGAAAGGCCGTCGCCGGAGACGACCTGGGCAAATGCTTTGGCGAGGGGCTTGAGCGGGATTGCCCAGTTGGGGGCCGAGCAGCCGTCGATGCCGTAGCGCTTGGCGTCGAAGCCGTCGCCACAGAAGTCGGCGAGGACCTTGGCGATACGTTGCTGGTGCGGATGGTTCACATCCAGGTAGCCTTTGACGGGATCGCCGCAGTGGGCGCAGGTGCAGACCATTCCGGAATGCTTGCCGGAGCAGTTGTTGTGCAGTGCGCTCGGGCTGACGCCGGCCTTGAACATCTCCTTGGCGGAAAGTTCATGGATAGGATCATGGGCGCCGCAGCCGAGTGCGGTCGCGTCTAGGTCGGCGCGGGCGAGCATCGATGCGGCGAGGTTCGCGTGGGCGGGCGTGCCCGAGTGCGACGCACAAGAGATCGCAATTTCGCGGCCGCCGAAGCCGTAGCGGTCGGCGGCGCCGGTTTCAATCAGGGGGATGGCTTGCATCGATTTGACAGCGGAGCGCGGAAAGATCGGGCGGGCTAGATCGCCGATCGACACGAGCAGTTCGCCGTTGGCGCGGGCGACGGCGAGGGCGCCGGTGTGGACGCTTTCGACGAGATCACCGCGCGTCAGTTCGACCAGGATTGGGTTGGACATCAGGTTCTCAGCTTGCTCAATGGGTGGTGTTGGGGAGCGATGTAGGGAAGGTGCCGGGGGGCTCCGGCTTGCTAGTCGCGCCGGCTCCGTGATTGTTTGGCGCTTTCTGCACCACAGGCTCCGAGACGTCTACCCATGACGAGTGTCTTCCGCGACTACGACCAGGCTGGGCTCGACCGGCAGTACAACAACCGGGCACGTGTGAAGGACTTTGCGGCGCTGCATCGGCGCTGGGTGGAGCAGAGTGCTGCGGTTATGGCGGAGCTCGGGCCGCCTGAGACGGTCGCTTACGGCCCAGACCGGCGGCAGTGCTTCGACGTCTGGCGCGGACACGGCGGTGGCACAGGCGCCAAGCCTTGCCTCGTTTTCATTCATGGCGGCTACTGGCAAGCGCTGAACCGGGAGGACTGTTCATTTCTCGTCGAGCCTTTCGTGCGCCGTGGCATCACGGTTGTCATGATCGAATACCGGCTTTGCCCTGATGTGCCGATGACAGAAATCGTCGCGGATGCCGAAGCGGCGATGGCGGCGCTTTTCGATCAGGCGGCGGCATTCCGCATCGATCCGCGCCGCATCGTCGTTGCCGGTCATTCAGCGGGTGGGCATCTCGCAACAATGCTCCTCACGCGAGTGGTTGGCCCAATTGCAGGTGTTATCTCGATCAGCGGGCTCTATGAACTCGAACCGATCCGGCTGTCGTTTCTCAATGCGGCTCTCAAGATGGATGCCGAGGAGGCGCGCAGGCTCAGTCCGGTTCTCCTCAAACCGAAGCGTGTCGTGCCGCTTTTGCTGGCGCTCGGTGCGGACGAGCCCGAAGAGTATCAGCGTCAGCAGAGTGAGTTTGCTGACGCTTGGCGGAATCACGGGTTCGATCCGCAGATCGCCCCGGCACCCGGCAATCATTTCGATGCGATGGAAGCACTGGCGGACGAGGGCCAGCCACTGTTCGCGGCGGCCCTCGACCTTTTGAAGCGAGAGTAAGCGCGGGTGCGTTACTCAGAACATGAAGTCGCTGGCAATCGGCTTTTCAAAGCCCATGTTGGCGGCGCCGCCGACGTAGTCGGTGTAGACGATCAAGCTCATCTCGCCTTCGAATGCGGGATCAGTGTCCGGCTCGGTATTGAACGTCACGAACCATTGGCCGGAACTGCCCTGCGACATCCACATGGTTCCGACTTGAGACGATGGACCATCGACGAGCGTGAAAGCCTGATCACCCGTCAGTGTCGTGTTGGCGTCGATGGCGCGGAGATCGATCTTGTCGCCTTCAGATCGGGAGAAATCGTTGATGATGTCGCCATGACCGAAAAGCATGTCGCCGTCGTCGAACCAGAAGGTGTCGGCATCGTCGCCACCGGTCATGCGGTCGGTGCCCTTGCCGCCTGCAAGGAAGTCGCGGCCGCTCTCGCCGTACAAGGTGTCGTTGCCGGCATCGCCGTAGAGATCGTCGCCGGAGGTGCCGCCGTAGAGGAAGTCGCTGTCGCCGCCGCCGTGGAGGATGTCGTAGCCAGCTTCGCCGTAGAGGTAGTCGGTGTTGCTGCCGCCGTCGACGGTATCCGATCCTGCGCCGGCATAGACGGTGTCACGGCCAGAGCCGGTGTAAATGTTGTCGTTGCCAATACCGTTGAGGTTCACAAGGTCGTCACCGGCTTGCATGTTGAGCGAGAAGTTGGTGTCAATCGCGCTCGTAAATGTGTCGGCGTTGCTGGTGAAGTTGAAGAAGCCGCTTTTGTCGGAATCCTCCGTTACAATGGGAAGAAACGGCGAAAGCAATTGAAGTGATGATTGGGGAACAATGAGCTGGGCCATGGGATGAAACTCCTGCGTCTTTGAGGGCGGAGCGAGACATTCGATCCGCACCCGTCATGTCGCAGGTCGCTGACATTCGCGGTGTGCTGGCCAGCACAGGTCATCTCAGGAGGTGCGCCCGGCGCGGTAGCGCGCGGCTGCCGAGCGCGCGCGTGCCGCCAGCTTGATTGCCTTGCGTTCGAACCGTTCCCATGCGGGCGCTTCGCCTGCGTGTCTGATGGAGAGCGCCGGCATGGCAATCTCGCTTTCATCATTGCGCGGCATGGCGAGGGCGCGGCTGGTCGTCTCAGGATCGAGCGCCAGCATGGCGTCCACATGAGTGAGGAAAATCTTCCCCGAGAGGCGTTTGGCGAAACCAATACGCTTGAAGCGGTCGGTGACGGGGCCTTTTACCTCGGAGAGGTGCAGGTCGATGCCGCTCGCGACCAGCCGGTCATTGATGGTCGACAGTACGTCGAGGGCGCTGGCGTCAATCTCGTTCACGGCGGCGCACATGAGGACGACATGCTTGGTGCCGGGGCGTGCAAAAGCTTTCGAAAGGACGAGATCGTCGAGGAAGCGGGCATTCACGAACAATAGGCTTTCGTCCGGTCTGATCGACAGGACCGCGGGGCTGGTTATGACGCGGTGGCGCTCAACATTGCGGAAGTGTTCTGTGCCGGGAACTTGGCCGAGGACGGCGTAGTGCGGACGGCTCGAGCGGTAGAGGTGCAGGCCGACCGAGAGCCCGATGCCGGCAATGATGCCGGGTTCGACGCCGAACACGAGGGTTGCAACGATGGTTGCAATCATCGCGGCAGCGTCGGTGCGCGAGTAGGCCCAGGTGTGGGGAATGGCACTGAAGTCGACGAGTTGCGCGACGGCGACGAGGATGATGGTTGCCAGGACGGGGTAGGGCAAGTGATGCAGAAGTGGGGTGAGGAGTAGAGTCGAGAGGGCGAGACCGACGGCGGTCATGGCGCCGGCCGCGGGTGTTTCGGCGCCGGCATCGTCGTTGACGATGGAGCGGGAAAAGCCGCCAGCGACTGGGAAAGCTCCCGATAGAGCAGCGGCGACATTGGACGTGCCGAGAGCAGTCAGCTCCTTGTCGGCGTCGATATGCTCGCGGCGGCGCGCGGCGAGTGATTGCGCCACGGAAATCGACTCAAGGAAGCCGATCATGGCGATGAACAATGCCGGTGCGAACAGTTGACGCCATAGCGTCGGGTCGAGCGAGGGAAGTGCGATGGCCGGCAAGCCGCTCGGGATGTTGCCGACGACCTTGAGGCCAAAGCGCGAAAGGTCGAAGAGCGCGGTGATGACGATCGCAATGGCGACGATGATGGCTGGGGCGGCGCGGGTGAGGATGTCGGCCGGACGCGGGGCTATCCCGCGCGACTTCAGCCACGGTTTCAACCTGGAACGGGCGAGCATCAGGGCGGTAAGAGATGCCGCCGAGACGAGTACCGTCAGGATGTGTACCGCTCCGAGGTTGACCAAGACGTCGAAGACAATGCGCGGCAGCGTATCGCCCTTAACGGGGATGCCGGTTAGGTTTTTGATCTGGCTTGCGGCGATCAGAATGCCGGCTGCCGTTGTGAAGCCGGCGATGACGGGATGGCTCAGAAGGTTGGTGAGGAAGCCGAGCTTCAGGAGGCCCATCAACGCGAGGATCAGCCCGGTCATCAGTGCGAGGACGCCGGCGGCAGCGACGTACTGAGGCGTGCCGGGCGTTGCAACGTCGGCGAGAGCTGCGCCGGTCATGAGGCAGACCACGGCCACGGGGCCGACTGCGAGCGAGCGGCTGGTGCCTAGAGCGGCATAGGCGATCAGCGGCAACATGCTGGCGTAGAGACCGGTCTGCGGCGGCATGCCTGCCAGGATGGCGTAAGCCATCGATTGCGGCACCAGCATCAACGTAACGATCACAGCGGCTATGGCATCGTTCTCAAACGTGCGGCGATCATAGTGCGACAGCCAGCGGTGGGCAGGAAGACGGTGCCATGCATCTGGGCGCTCTTTCACCACGTTCCTCCGAGAATTTCGCTATTGCTGATATCAGCAAGTTAGCCGATCGGCGCAAGGCGTGGCCTGCGTTGGCGCAATAGCACGTGTGTCAGCGGTGGGACCTAAGATTGCAGTCGAAGAGGACGTCGCCGTCGCTGAGGACGTAGACATCGGCTGGCGGGCGCAACGCATCGGACAATTTGTCGATCGGCGGCAGGGAGAGGCCGGTTTTGCCGGAGCCGAGGATCATCGGTGCGACAAGCACGTGCAGCCGATCGACGGCTCCGGCGGCGATGAAGGCGGATACCGTCCAGGCGCCGCCCTCGAGGAGAATGCGAGGCAAACCCCGGTTGGCCAGCGCGGTTGCAATAGCGTTAGGGTCCAGTTTGCCGCCGGGAGCGGCAAGACGGAGTTCCTCGACGCCCGGCGGTAGCTGGGTAACAGGGGCATCGGCGCTGCGGATGACGATCCGCCGTGCGCCATCGGTGCCGTCGAGGCAGCGCATGCCGGCAGGCAGACGGCCGTGTGGGTCGATGATGACGCGGGCGGGATTGCGGCCCTGGACACGGCGGACGTTCAGCATCGGATCGTCGGCGACGACGGTGCCCACGCCCACCATGACGGCGTCTACTGCGGCCCGAAGGCGGTGGACGTGGTCGAGGGCGGCGTCTTTGTTGATCCAGCGGCTTTCACCCGTTGGGGTGGCAATGCGCCCGTCCAGGGATTGGCCAAGCTGGGCGACGATGAACGGCTGGCCAGAAGGCGCCTCGCGTATCCTGGCAATGGCTGAGGCCGGGGCGGCATCGGTCGGGGACGGGTGGGTCACGGATGGGTCCGGTCGCTGGATCGGCAGTGCTATGCATATGGCGGGCTCAACAAAGAGCACGGGTGCCGGTATACACCCGAGTTGGATGCAGATCGACCGCGGCGACGTAAGGGGCGAAAGTCGAGGGTTGTGGGTATCTTCATGGCGACTGCGAACGCAAAATCGTTCGCTTTGCCATGGG
The DNA here is from genome assembly GCA_033812735.1 of Hyphomicrobiaceae bacterium. Classification (GTDB taxonomy): domain Bacteria; phylum Pseudomonadota; class Alphaproteobacteria; order Rhizobiales; family Hyphomicrobiaceae; genus JABFRJ01. Next base: position 84,607 of record JAPXTA010000002.1, read on the forward strand.
GTTGGTGTCGCAGACCCGAGGCGGAAGCGGAAATGTCGAGAGGCGTGCTGAAGACGGTCGATTTCGGCGGGGGATCCTATGGGGACTTCCGGCTGGGCGGCACCTCGGACGACGATGCCGGGCCGTCGTACGCGTTTCTGCCGGTTTTCCTTGCGTTGGTCGCTGGATGGGGAGCGCTGACCTGGCCGTGGCTCAGCGGGCGGGTCACCATTCCGTGGGACGCCAAGGCGCATTTCCTGCCGCAAATCCAGTTCCTGGCCCAAAGTTTCGCCCGCGGCGAGTCGCCGTTCTGGGCGCCGTATGTTTTCTCCGGGCATCCGCAGATCGCCGACCCGCAATCGATGATATTTTCGCCGCCGTTCCTTCTGCTCGCGCTGGTCAACGGCAATCCGAGCGCCTGGGCGGTGGATGTGACGACACTGCTAGCGGGATTGGCGGGTGCTGTTGCGCTGGCGGCATGGACGCGGGATCAGAGGTGGCATCCGGCAGGCGGGCTGATTGCCGGGCTGGTGTTTCTGTTCGGGGCCTCAATGGCCTGGCGGCTGCAGCATACGATCCAGATCTTGAGCCTGGCCTACTGGCCAATCGCGATGTTCCTGCTCGATCGGGCATTCTCGCGGCGGTCTTATCTTTATGCGCTCGCGGCCGGCGTCGTCGGCGCGTTCATCTTGCTCGGGCGCGATCAAGTGGCGCTGCTCGTTGCATATCTGCTGGTGGCGCAAGTGATGTATCGCTGGCTTTCGTCGGAGAGCCGGCTTGCGACCTTCAAGAAAATGGCTTTGCCACTGCTCGCGGGCGCGGCCGTCGCGGTGGCCATTATAGTCATTCCGGTGTTGCTCACCGCGTCGTTCGCCGCCGGGAGCAACCGGCCGCAGATCGATTTTGAAAGCGCGGGCCGCGGCAGTTTGCATCCCGCGTTATTTCTCACATTTCTGATGCCGCAGATTTTCGGCGCTGCCTACAGGATGGAGGACTACTGGGGACCGCCGAGCTTTGCCTGGAACGATACCGGTCTCTTCATCGCGCAGAACATGGGGCAGGTTTATATCGGGGCGATCCCGATCCTGCTGCTGATGATCGGTGCTGCACAGGGACAATTTCTCGAACGTCAGATCCGCTTTTTTGCGGCCGCGTTCGTCGTTGTCGTGCTCTATGCGCTCGGTTGGTACACGCCGGCGTTCCGCGCTTTCTACGAAGTATTGCCCGGCGTGAAATATTTCCGTCGCCCGGCGGATGCGACGTTTCTGATCGGTGGTCTCGGCGCGATCCTTGCGGGATATGCCACACATCGGCTGTTCTCTCGACCGTGGGATCGCATCAGCGAGAACGCCTTTGTCATTGCGGCGGCGATCATTGCTCTCTGCATGGCCGTCGCTTTCGGACTTGCGCTATGGCTCGACCGGATCGGTCTTCTGATGAAGCCGCTCGCGATCGCGCTCGGGTGTCTCACTGCCGGTGCCATCGCGCTCGGCTTCGTCAAAACGAGGATGGGGTTGCAGCCTTGGCCGATGGCCCTCGTGCTCGCCGCGGTGACGGTGGCGGACCTCGCCTACAACAACGGGCCGTCTACGTCGTCGGCATGGACACCGGGCGCCTACGATGCAATGCAGCCGGGAACACGTAACGAGACCGTTCGTTATCTACAGGCGCGGGTCGCTGAAGCGGCAATGACGGACACAAGCGGCGCGCGCCGTGAGCGGGTCGAGTTGCTCGGCGTCGGTTTCCACTGGCCGAACGTCAGCCTTACGCAGCGGCTGGAAAACACGCTCGGCTACAATCCTTTGCGGCTCGATGCCTATTCGCGGGCAACGGGCGCCGACAACCACGTCGGCGCAATGGACCAGCGCAAGCTGTCGCCGCTTTTGCCGTCTTACCGGTCGATGCTGGTCGACATGCTGGGGCTTCGCTTCATTGCCGCAGGACAACCGCTCGAATGGTTCGACAAGCAGCTGAAGCCGGGCGATCTCAAGCTCATTGCGAAGACAGAACATGCCGGTATGGAGCCGGGCCGCATCGACTCGGCCTGGATTTACGAGAACCCACGTGCCCTCCCGCGTGTGATGATGCCGACGCGGGCGATGGCTGCGAATTTCGAGACTTTGCTGAAGACAGGTGAGTGGCCGCAATTCGATCCGCAGAAAACTGTCCTTCTCGAGGGGGCGGTTGCGCAACTGGCTGGCGCGGGGGCTCCGGTTGGTGCGGAGGCAGCGCGTGCGCGGATCTTGAGTTATCGAAACACCGAGATCATCGCCGAGGCCGAGAGCGCGTCGGGTGGATGGCTTGTTCTCAACGATCCGTGGCAAGCTTGGTGGACGGCTGAGGTCGCAGGCCAAGAGGTTCCGATCCTCAAAGCGAATGTACTGTTCCGTGCGGTGCAACTGCCAGCGGGCAAATACACGGTTCGCTTCCGGTTTCGTCCGCTCCTGGCCCTATGGCGTGACTTCAGGGGGACCGGCCAGCGTTGATGGAGGCGCGCATGCCGCTACAGAATCGCGTGCGGCCGGATGGGCTTCTGGAAGCGGTTGGTGTGCGCGGGACGATGATGGGCAATCGCGGTGGGTGTTTCCATCGGCCTGATCGCACTCTGAAGCATCGGCACTGGGCGAGTCGCCAATGGATCTGCTGTGTGCTTTCGTTCAAAGCACGGCGGCGGCAGGTGTTCTCGCCTGGCCTCTACACAGAACTGTTCTTTCTCGACGAGGCGACGGCGCTCGCGGCGGGGCATAGGCCGTGCTTTGAATGCCGCCGCGCCGATGCGATCGACTTTGCGGATGCGTGGGCCCGCGCGCACGCTGAACTGAAACGCCCACGAGCGCCTGACATGGATGACGTTTTGCACGGGCAGCGTTTGGCGAGTGCGCCAACTTTGCCGGTGCGCCGCGCGCGCATCGGTGATCTGCCTGACGGCGTGTTCGTGCGTGTCGATGGAGGGCTATGGCTGGTTTTTGAGGGGCAACTTCGGCGCTGGACGCACGAGGGCTATAAGAACGATCGTCAGGCCGGGGCAATGGCGGAGGCGGAGGTCGTCACTCCGTGGCCAATCGTCAAAGCGATAGAAGCGGGGTATCGCCCCGCTCTGCACGCGTCGCTTGTTCAAACAGCTTCGCCGCCAAACAGGCCAATGAGTTCGGAGTAAGCGGAGTTGATGCGGCGTGCCATCGTGTTGATGTAGTCGAGCACTTCCGGCGGGAGATCGGCGCCGGCGAAGCGATCGGGGTGGTACATGCGCGCTAGTCCTTTGTAGGCTGCACGGAGCCCGTCGCGGTCGACCGTCTTTGCGACACCGAGGATCTGGAAGGGATCCTGCTTGTCGAGTTGCTTCAAACGCTTTTCGATCTGTTCGGCGCTCGGCATGCTGTTCATACGGATCGCGCGGATCGAACTCTTGCCGAGGATGGTGGTGCCTAGGCGATTGTCCTCGAACTCAAGAAATTCTTCTGGGGTATTGAAGAGATCGCGCAGTTGCTTGTCGCGGGGCAGCAGCAGCGTGCCGGACATGGTCGAGCCATCGACGAGAGTGATGTTGACTGCCACGGGGTCGCTATTCTGGCGACGCCAAGCGGAGATGTCGGAAGCAGCCATCAGGTACCTCGAACGCGGATCACAATCCGGGCAAAGTAAACCTGTGAGGTTAAGCCTCCGCTAACGTTGCGCGTAAACGGATCAACGGCGAGCCGGGGTCGTGTAGACGGGTTCCTGCCGCAAATGGGCGATCTGTTTTCTTTGGTCATGCATGGCTTCAAGTGCCGCGTAAGCTGCGTTCACGCGGCGCGCCATACTGTAGAGGTAGGTCTTTACTTCTTCCGGGAGCTCGGCAGTCGCATAGCGATCGGGGTGGTAGATCTTGGCGAGGCGGTGGAAGGCAGATCGGGTGTCTTCCCACGTCGCTGACCGGTCCAGGCCCAGAATGGCATAGGGATCGAAGCCGTCGAGATCGCGAAGGCGCTGGTTGAGGTTTGCGGCGCGCGGCACGGATATCTGCTTCACTTCGCGCAATGCCGACTTGGCCAAGTAACGGCGGTCACCGTCAAACGCTTCGAATTCGAGAAAGTTAGCACTGCCGTTGAGGTGTTCGAGCACCGCCCGTCCGGCTGGCATCGCGATCTTGCCTGTCATGGTCACGCCGCCGTCGGTCGTCAGTTCGACAGTGACGAAGCCCTGGTCGGCATTATCAATTCTGTTGCGCTCGAACATGGTTGTGCAGTGTCCCGAAATGAACCGAAACGCGTGGCTCGCCGGGATCATCGCAAAGACCGTGCTAGATGTGTTCCACACCGCGTAATTGCATTCTCGCCATTAACATCAGTTCGAGGCTGACGATCCGTGCTCAAGTGGCCGCAACTCCTGCGGGAGGCGTGACAACGCAGGGGCATTTTGAATTTGACATAGCCGTGATGATCGACTTTCCCTATGCGTCAAACACGGGAACTCGGGGACTTCTTACCGCAACGATAGGCCGTTCGGCGCAGTCAGCTGCGACGACGTGTGGGACCGCGGAGATGTTCAACGTTAGCTCTTGAGTGCCTGGAAGTTTGGCGCCCGAAGGATGGGCACCTGAAGTCTGGGCAGCTGATGTCTGGGTGACTGAAGTTTTTTCGCCTGAAGTTTGGCTGGGGTTCGAGTGGGGACATATGGACTTCCAGGACATACAGATTTTTTCGCGCGTTGCTGCCGTTCAAAACCTTTCCGCCGTCGGAAACGAACTCGGATTGACCCCGGGGACCATCTCCAAGCGCGTTCAGGCTCTCGAGGACGAACTTGGCGTGCGCCTCTTTGAGCGGACGACGCGCTCAATTCGGATCACCGAAGAGGGCTCAAGGTTTCTCACCCACGTCCAGGCGATCTTGAAGGAAATCGAGACTGCAAAGGCCACTGTTGCCGACCGAACCGCTCAACCCAAGGGGAAGCTCAAAGTGGTTGCTGCGCAGTCGCTCGAGCGCGTCTTTCTCGGGCCGGCACTCGTCGCCTTCATGCACAAGTACGGGGACATCGAGGTTCATGTCGACTTTACCGACGGGCCGGTTCACCTTCAGGACGACGGCTATGACATCGCTGTCATGGTCGGTACGCCGCAGGACAGTCCGCTCATTGCCAAGCGCCTCGTTGCCGACCGGCAGATCTTGGTGGCAGCGCCTCAGTTGTTCGACCATTTCGAGGCGCCCCGATCACCTGCGGAGCTTGCTCCCTTTCCTTGTCTGGCGCTCGGTGACGCCTGGACATGGGCGCTGACCGCGAACAGCGAGACGCAATCGGTCAAGATCAATACGCGGTTGCGGTCGGATAGCGCGGAGATGCTGCGTCAAGCGGCGATGTCGGGGTTGGGCATTGCGCAGCTTTCCGAATTGCATGTGGCCCAGGATATCGCGGCGGGCCGGCTCGTTCGCGTCTTGCCTGGCTACGAGCTTACCCGCAACTCGGGCGTTTGGGTTCTCTATCCCAGCGGCAAGCACGTCCTGCCGCGCCTGCGGGTCTTCATCGATCATTTGACCGGCTGTTTCCGCGATGGCGCGCCGGCAAGCTCACCGGTTCATCCCGTGCCGGCGAGTGCCAGCGAGGCAGTGCCGGTCCGCCGGACAGCGGCACAGTGCTAATGCTCCGTTAAGCTGAAGTTTCTGTCTCACCGAGCCCCTCAAAGCTCACGATTGTGTAACCTGTCGCTGCGAAAGTGACCGGGGAGACTTGCCGCCGCGAATGCGGGCTGGCGGTTCCAGCGTGACAGATCAGGCGACACGGAGTTCGAGCGTGCAGAGCGAGGACAGGCTCAAGCCCATGGAGCTCGAGTTTCTGCGCCGTCTCGACGAAATTCGAGAGTTCGATTTCGTCGGGTTCCGCGCTGAACCGATGCCGCGCGGCGGGATTGCGATTTCGCGCTATGGCCAGCTCCGCGGCGTTTGGACCGAGGATGATTGGGTGATGTTCTGGCAGCCGTCCTCAGCGGAAGCGCCGGTGCGGCATGCTGCGACCATCGACGAGGCGCTGCGCCAGACCATGAAGATCGTATTGATGTCGCTCAAGGTTCGCCGTTTGCGATCGGCTGGCCGGGCTGCTTGATTGCGCGCCGTGCGCTTTTCGCCACGCCGGCCTACTCACAAATGTTTCATCGGCCATTGTTTGGCCATTTGCTTCCCGAGATGATACGCAGCAGCAAATCGACCATTTATTCGGGTCGTCGTGCTGCGGGGACGGGAAGGCCGGTTTGGCGGAACACAGGTTCCGTAAAGCGCCTAGCTCTTGCCCCCGATCGATGGTAGGGCGAGCCGCCGCCAACCCATGGTTGGTGCCGACGGAGGCGAGGCAGCTGGTGATGAAGAAGAAATTGCCTGGACATGTGGCTTTGGAAGCGGATGGTAACGGCGCGCAATCGCTGTCGCGGCGCGCCGTCGTGAAGCGGATCGCCGCCACCGGTGGCCTGGTTGCCGGCTTTGGGCACACGGCCGTCGCCCAAGACAATTTCTTCGACAAGTTCTTCGGTATCAATACGGCGACCCGTACGAATGCGACGGACGAACGGAAGAAGCCGGAGGTTTTGAACGATCTTCGGCCCGATTCGACCCCCTACCGGTCGGAGGCGATGGTCGAGGCTATCGATGGCGCGATTCGGCGCTATCAAAAGATTGTCGAGGCGGGAGGGTGGCCGCAGATCCCGGGCGTTCGAATGATTCGGCCGGAAGACGACGACGAACGGGTGCCGGTCCTGCGGCGACGTCTGGCGGTCACCGGCGAGCTGCCTCGTGATGCTTCGGGATCATCGAGCTATTCGTTCGATGGGGAACTCGAGGTTGCGGTTCGAAAGTATCAAGAGAACAATGGTCTGCGTGTTTCCGGCCGTGTCGACAAGCCGACGCTTGCGGCGCTCAATGTTCCGGCGCAGGTGCGCGTTCAGCAGCTGCAGCTCAATCAGCAGCGCATCCGCGATCTGCTGACGCCGCGGCCCGAGGATCGCTACGTTCTGGTCAATGTCCCAGCGTTCCAACTGGAAGCGGTCGAGCGCGGGGAAGTGCAGCAGCGACATCGTGTTATCGCAGGCCGGGTCGAGCGCCAGTCGCCGCAGGTCAAGGCGACGATCCGCGCCGTGAATTTCTTCCCGTATTGGCGCGTTCCTGACAGCATTGCTACGCTCGATATCATCCCGCGCCTGCGTAAGGAGCCTGAATATCTAGCGAAAGAGAAGATCAGGGTTGTTCGCAAGGACTTCAATGGTCCGGAGGTCGATCCATCGACCATTGATTGGAATACGGCGACATCTGCGGAATTTAAGTTTCGCCAGGATCCAGGCCCGCAGAATGCACTCGGGCTGATGCGGATCGACATGCCGAACTCGGAAGGTGTCTATATGCACGACACGCCGATGAAGCATTTGTTTCAGCAGCGTGGGCGTGCAATTTCGGCAGGCTGCGTGCGCGTCCAGGACGTGCCGAAGCTCGTTGAATGGATTACCCGCTATGAAGTGGGTTGGGA
>JAPXTA010000003.1:0-81822 GCA_033812735.1 Hyphomicrobiaceae bacterium
GCACACAGAAGGTGCAGAAGACGCAGATTTTTGCGAGTGGCAGCGATCCGCGCTCGCAACCGGGCGTGCATGATTTCAGATCGCGGAAGCGTCGCGGGTGAGAATTGACGCTTCGAAAGAATAGGACACCGCTGGGTGAATGGCACCCCACCCCTGACCCCTCCCCATCAAAGGGGAGGGGGATCGTCTTCGAGCGGTGCGTGTCGCGGTTACGACTTCGGCTTGTCGGCGTTCGTGGGTGCCGTCTGCTTGCGGGCTTCGCGGTTGGCGTCACGTTCAGCGACGGCTGCTTGGCAGTCGGTCGAGAATTTGGCCTTGTTGGTTTCGATGCACTGGCGCATCTGGCTCCGCGCTTGGTCATTGCCGCGCTCGACGTTGCCGCAGTGCTTTTGGATGTCTGCGCCACAGACGGAGCGGAACTTCTCAAAACGCGCTTTGGCAGCGGGATCATGCGGCCCGGCATTGGAGGGTGCTGCGGCGGGTGCTGGTGACGCCGTTGGTGCAGGCACCGGCGCGGTTTGTGCGAAAGCCGATGTGACGGCGAGGCCGGCCAAGGCGGCGGCGACGAGTGCGATTTTCGACATCGATGTTGTTCCTGTTCGTTTGGTTTCAGTTCGACCCGGAAGGGTTCCAAACGCTTCGGAGCCCCGCTGTCCCAAGGTATCGCAGGAGCGATGTGAACCTGGTTTGAAGCGGGCAAGACGGGCGGGTTCATCGGCATGGCGCAATTCCGACCAACTTCGCACGTCCCGGATTTGACAGGGGCGGGCGGTGCGCCCCATACGTCGAGCATGGCAAAGGGTAAGTTCATCACGCTGGAAGGTGGCGAAGGCGTCGGAAAATCGACGCAAGCGGCGCTGCTTCAAGCCGCGCTAAAGCGCCAAGGGATCGAGGCGGTCATCACGCGCGAACCCGGCGGGACGCCGTTTGCAGAAGCTGTGCGTGATTTCATCCTGCATGGCAGCCGGAGCACGCCGGCAACACCCCTTGCCGAGACGCTGATGTTCTTCGCGGCGCGGGCCGATCATGTGTCCGAGCTGATTGCGCCGGCACTCGCCGCGGGACGATGGGTCATCTGCGATCGCTTCACGGACTCGACGCGGGCCTATCAGGGCGCGGCATCAGGCATCAACGACGAGGTCATTCTGGCGATCGACCGGATCGCGGTCGGTGTTACACAACCCGACCTTACAATCGTACTCGATCTCGCAGCCGACGCTGGATTGCGGCGTGCCGATGTGCGGCGTACGGCTGGCGGGTCTGGTGCGGCGCGCGACACATTCGAGGCGCGGACGATCGCCTTTCACGAACGCATCCGTGCTGGCTTCCTCAACATCGCCAAGCGCGAGCCGCAGCGATGCGCCGTTGTCGATGCGTCGAAGACGCCTGACGATGTCGGTGCGGCGATCTGGGCCGCCGTCAGCGCGCGGTTGGGAGTGGCGTGATGGCGCGTGCGCCGGCCATTCAAGAAGTAGAGGCGTTGCCGGAAGCTGACCGGCTCGATGGCTTTCCGCATCCGAGGCATACGCGCGTGCTGTTCGGACAGGCGGGCCCTGAGAACTTGATGGCGGAGGCGGTTGCGTCAGGCAAGCTGCATCATGGTTGGGTGCTGAGCGGACCCGCGGGCGTCGGGAAGGCGACGCTTGCTTACCGGCTCGCGCGGCATCTGCTGGCCGAGCCACATGAACGCGATCCGTTCGCCCAGACACTTGCGGTCGACGATGGGACCCGTGCGGCGCGGCAGGTCTCGGCGCTGTCGCATCCGGGGCTGCTGGTGCTGCGGCGTCCCTACGACACCAAAGCCAAGAAATTCGCACAGTCGATCACCATCGACGAAGTGCGCCGTCTCCGGTCGTTTCTCGGACACTCGGCGGATGCCGGGCAATGGCGTGTAGTCATCGTCGATACCGCCGACGATCTCAACGTCAACGCGGCGAACGCTATTTTGAAATCGCTCGAGGAACCTCCACGGCAGACCGTATTCGTGCTGCTCTCGTCGGAACCGGGCCGGCTGTTGCCGACGATACGGTCGCGGTGCCGCACGCTCGACCTTGCACCGCTCGGACTCGAGGACTTGAAGCGCGCGGTCGCGCAAGCCTGGGCAGTCGGCGATGCGGAACCGCCGGGGGCGCAGGATTGGGAGCGTCTCGCGGAGCTGTCAGGTGGCAGCGTCAGGCGGGCGCTGACGATCGCATCGAGTGGGGGATTGAAGCTTTACGAGCGCGTGCTGGCGCTGGTATCGGCGCTGCCGCGCGTCGATTGGGCGCAAGTGCATTCGCTCGGCGACGAACTGGCCGGTGCGGCGGCAGAACAGAAGCTCGAAGCATTCTATGATTTTCTGTTCGGGTTGCTGCATCGCGTGGTGCGCGCCAAGGCAACCGGGCAAGGTTCGGGCACCGACCTGCAACTCGCGCAGAAGCTGATCGGTGACGGGCGATTGCCGCATTGGGCGCGCGTTTGGGAAGAGCTTCAGAGCGAGAAATCGACGGCGATGGATCTCAATCTCGACCGCAAAGCGTTGATCCTTGCGACGATGACAAAGCTGGAGGCTGTGGCGCGCGGCCGGATTTGATTTCAGAGAATGCGCCGCATGGTCTCGGATACGAAACCGTCGAAGGCGCTGCCGAGATCAACACCCAGAACAATGGCGCCGCCTATCACGCACGCAACGCATAGAGACAGTTTTACAAGCATTTGAATGGATTGGCGGTCCATAGGCGCCTCCAACGCAAAGGGGAAAACATATGCTCTTCACATGGAGAATATTGTAGCCGCATCGAAGTAAGAATCAGTAAAGCAAACGGCTGCAATCTTATCGATTGCAGCCGCCTTAATTCTGCAACCGTTCGATTCAGCGCGCCACAGAAACGGTGAACTCGACTTCGGCGCGCTTGCGCTCGGCACCTGCGCGAACAATCTTCTGGCCGCAGCGGCTGATGCCGGTCAGGCCGGTGATACGGCATGAGCGGGTATCGACCGTGAAGTCGAGCTGGCGCTTGTTGTCGACGCGGTTGATGTCGATCGCCTCGATCTTCGTCAAATCCTTATCGAAGATTTCGAGCGTCACATTATGCGGACCGTTCGGCACGGTGTGAGTGAGTTTCCAGTTCGGACGGATGTCGCCCTGCTGCTTGATCGGCTGCGACTCGGACACTTTGCCGTTGACCGTAACGCGGGCGAAGAAATCGCCTTTCGAGAAGGCGTCGGCGACATCGAGGCCCTTCACATGCTCGACCGTCACGGTGATGGTGCGGTTGCTGTTGCGGTTCTGCTGGGCGGCAGCTTCGGTCGCAGCGATAGCGCCGACGGAAGCGGCAATGGCAACGGCAGCAATGGATGAAGCAAAGATACGGCGCATGAGGTTGTCTCCCCGGGTTACTGACGGATACGCGCCCGAGCCGGTCGGCATCCGGGCGTCAGGCGGCAGCACATTACATGGCAATGAAACTGTTCTGCCTGACGCGAAGACAATGCTTCTGCACCGTGGCTCATTGGTGACACGAGGATGAGCGGCGAATGAACGAGCTTCAACTATGTGAACCGGCGCCGGCCGAGGGCCAACGGTACAGAAAAGTCAGGATAAAAAGGGCAACATAGATGGCGCCGAAGACGAGCGCGCCCATGCCTGCGGCCACTTCGTAATAGGAAAGTCCGAACAGGAATGCGGGCCGGTCGCTGCCGAAGCCTGCAATACCAATGCTGTTCGATGGCAGTTTGGCCCAGGAGCGTTCCGAGCCCATCAGCAGCTCATTCAACCCGAAGGCCATGACGCCGACGAAGGCGAGGCCGGCGGAGAGCAATGCGAAGGCGACGAGGCGCAACGGGTAGCCCGCGCCTTTGAGAAACAGCCAGAGACCGGCGATGTAGGCCGAGACCATCGAGAAGCCAAGCGAGAAAACGGCAATCACCAACGCCGTCACGTCGTTGCGAAAGGTGAGGATTTCAGCTTCGGTCATCGCTGGAGAACACCGCTGATGCAGCAGCTGCTTTTGTAACCGGTTGGAACTACGTTCTTCAGCCAGCAGATCGGCTGCGGTACGGTGGTGCTCTGTTTGACGTATGTGAAGGCGACACAGCCGTTCGTTGCGAGGCACCGCGCTTCGCAGACTTCGACCGTTGCACCCGCGTCGAGGACGTCGCGGCGTAGGTCGTTGCCGGAGCGATCGAGATCCGCTTCGATGACAAAACGCGGTTTCGGGACGGCGGGCGGTGGCGTCGCGGCTTGGCCCATGAGGGCGATGGAGCCGGTGGCGGCGGCTAGGGTGAAAGCGAGGCGCACGGCAATTTCTCCAAGGCCTGGGACATCAGCCTTATCGCAGCATGAGTTCAACCGGCGAGTTCCCCCATTTTTACGCGTGGGATCGGACGGCACGGCGAGCAGCGGCGGCAGCCGGGCTCACCTTACGGCAAGCTTACCAGCGGCAACAGGCGTCTGTCAGCGCACGTGTGCAAAGTTGTTTGCACGCCAGCTTGAGCTGGTGACAACGGAGGAACTCAATATGCAATTCACCACCACACTCGCTGCTCTCGGACTTGCCATCACCATGGCCACAGGCGTTGCCATGGCGAGCGACAATCACAACGATCGCAGCAAACGCGATGGCCGCGCCGAACAGAGCCGCAGCCACGACGAGGCTTCAGAACATGCCGCACGCCGTGATGGCAGCCGTAATCAGGACGACCGCAAACATCAATCGCGCGACAATGACGACAATGACGATCGCAGCGGCGATCGCAGCAAGCGCCGCTCGAGCAACCGCTCCTAAGACGTGAAGTGCCGTTGCCCGGACATGCTGCCCCCGGGCAACGGCGATTTCTCGCGGCGTCGAAGAGCGCGCGAGTTGACCGGCAGGATCCGACTCAAAAAGGCCATTCTGATCGTTGGCTTTGAGATCGAACCAGTGCCAGATCTCTGCTTGCCGATCCCGTGCACGGTGAGATTGGAGCAGCGCGCGGTGGGTCTTCCGACGAAAGACACCACTAACCTTCCGAGATTTGAATTCCTGCGCGTTTTGCGGCGCGCCGCGCAATGGTCTTGAGGCACATTGCGGTACTGTCGCAAGGCCGATAAAGGGACTTTCAGCCGTCCCTCACACCTGCGCAGGACCTCATGACCGACGCCGCACTGGAAGCCCGCATCCGATCGGGACAAGCCCTGTTCGATGCCATGGGCGGGTTCGATGTCGTGTCGTGGGATGGCACGAAGAAGGAATTGGTCGCGGCGATCACGGTGCGCCGCGAGTTCTGCCATACCAACGGGACGATTGCGCAGGGCGGGTTCGTCACCGCATGGCTCGACGCCGCGATGGCTCATGCGGTCATCCATGACACGGACCGCGCGCAGACGGTCGCGAGCCTGGAAATCAAAGTGAGTTTTCTCGAGAAATGCGGACCGGGGCCGGGGCGCGTCGTCGCGCGGATCAACCGGCGTGGCGGGCGGGTGGCGTTTCTGGAGGCTGATCTCTTTTCGGCGGAGGGCCGGCTCGTGGCGCAGGCGACGTCGACGGGGATGTTGATACCGTATGGGGGACGGGGGTAGGCGCGAGCGCTTTGGCGGGAGGGTTCAGGCGAACGAGAAGGCGAGCTGAACGGGTTCGGCTTGCTTGGAGCGGCGTTTGGATTTTTTGCGCGGTGCCGGCTCGTCGGGTTCGTTGCGGGGGACGCCGGCAAGCGCGACCCAGCTCGTGATATCGAAGCCGAGGTCGGTCAGCATCTCCGTCGTGACTTTGGCGGCATGATCGAAATCGGACTCGGACATGGCTTTGCGGCCAGCTTTGCGCATGCGCCGATTTGCAGCGTCCAGCCCGGCGCTGTTCGCCAATCGAACGGCCTCTTTGTAGGACTTCACCCGCACGATTCGTGTCTCCCGTCGGTCGAGTTTGTACGTCTTGCGTTCTCGGGGTCAAGAGGCGATTGTGGCGTCGTTCCGAACATCGCTACAGGAGTCGATTACCAATGGCCCTAGAGCCTTGTCCTGAGTGCAACGGCCAAGTATCGAATATCGCCAATTCGTGCCCTCATTGCGGTTACCCAATTGCGCGAAAGCGCCTGATTAAAACAGCAAAGCAGGTATCGCAGCAGGCATTCTCGCGGGAGAAGCCTGCGCAAGTGCCACCGACACCACCTCAAGACGGCTATTTGATTGAGGCGTCAAAGGCCGATGAAATCTTTTCTCGGATGGTCAGAACTCGTGGCCCTTTGGGGCTTTGGCGCTTTAACGGCATTGGGGTGCGAGTTGGAAACCGGACTCCTATTGCGCGGATGGCCGGCGAAATCATTGCCGTGGCGCCGCTCTATTTTACGTTCCTGTTCATCCCGGTTTGGTCATTTGGATGGCGCGTCGTTCGGTTGTCCGAAGGTGGTTTTGCTTTTCTGGGAAGGATTGATCCCCATACACTCAAACGGCTTCTCGGGGATGACATTTGTCGTAAGACTCTCCGTGAAGAGCTCAAGAACGTTGCCATAGGCGCAGGCGTCGGGGTTGTCGTGATAGGGGGGCTGCTTTTCTTGCTGACCGCGATGAGGAGGGGTTGGCGTTAATCGGTCCGTGTTTTTCAATCGGTAGAAGCAGCGTTAAGTAAGCCACGCCAAGAGCTGATCGATCAGTCGTAGTTGGATTTTTAGAGGCAGCAAGCCGGTTGCCGCCCCTCATCCGCCGCTTCGGGGCACCTTCTCCCCGCGAATGCGGGGAGAAGAAAAGAGCTCTCAAGTCTTAACCTTGAACAGGTCCTTCTGGTCGGACGCCTTGAGTTCGATCTGGTGCCAGGGGAGGCCTTGTTTGCCGATTTCGTCCATGAAGGGTTTCGAGGGGAGTTGCTCGACGTTGAAGACGCCGGGCTTCGGGCCCCAGTGGCCCTTGAAGAGCATCATGGCACCGACAACGGGCGGGACGCCGGTCGTGTAGCTGACGGCTTGCGCGCCGGTTTCCTTGAAGGCGTGCTGATGCTCGCAGACGTTATAGATCATTGTGCGGCGCGGTTTGCCGTTCTTGCCGGTGCCGGTGAAGATGACGCCGATGGACGTCTTGCCGGTGTAGTTCTTGCCGAGCGAGGACGGCGGCGGCAGCAGCTCCTTCAGGAACTCCATGGGGATCACTGGGGTGCCCTTGTACATGACCGGGTCGATACGGGTCATGCCGACGGACTGCAGCACGTCGAGGTGCTTGATGTAGTTGTCGGAGAAGGTCATCCAGAAGCGGATCTGCTTCAGGCCCTTGATGTGCTTGACGAGGCTTTCCTCTTCCTCGTGATAGATGAGGTAGCTCTTGCGCGGGCCGACTTCCGGATAGTCGATCATCGCGGAGATCGAGAGCGGGTCGATGTCGATCCACTTGCCGTCTTTCCAGTACTTGCCGCGCTGCGTGACCTCGCGGAGGTTGATCTCCGGGTTGAAGTTGGTCGCGAACGATTTGCCGTGGCTGCCGTCGTTGCAGTCGACGATGTCGATGGTCTCGATGGTCTCGAACAGGAATTCCTGAGCGTAGGCGCAATAGATGTTCGACTGGCCGGGGTCGAAGCCGCAGCCGAGGATCGCCATGATGTTCTTGTCTTTGTATTTCTTGTGATACGGCCACTGCCACTTGTAGGTGAACTTGGCTTCGTCGCGCGGCTCGTAGTTGGCGGTGTCCATGTAGTGGACGCCGGTTTCGAGGCAGGCGTCCATGATCGGCAGGTCCTGGTAAGGGAGCGCCATGTTGATCACGAGGTCGGGCTTCACCACCTTCAGCAGCTTCACCGTCTCGGTGACGTTGTCGGCGTCGACCTGATGGGTGTGGACCTTGCCCTTGCACTTCTTGGCGACCTTCTCGCAGCTTTCGAGGCGGCGGGAGGCCAAGTGGATGGTCTTGAAGACGTCGCGGTTCATGGCGCATTTCTGGGCGACGACGGAGCCGGCGGCGCCGGCGCCGATGATCAAGACAGTGTCCAAGGTATCCTCCGCGGGGATTGATGCGAGTTTTGACATGGGGCGCCGGGGTGGTCCGGCGCGAAAGCAGACCAAGCGTGCTTAATGCATCGGTCCGGCAACATCAACGTTGAGGCGCTTTTTGGTGGCGCGTTCCGACTCGCCGGTGGCGAGCCGGCCCGTTCGCGCAGGATGGCCGAAGGAGGCCGCCAGATGATCCGTAGAGCCCGTTTACCGTGTGCTTGGGCATTGGGGTGCTGCGGCGGAGGCGCGGGGAAAGTCGACGCGCCCAAATCAATCGTCGGCGATTAACGACACCCGGGCAAATTCCCGGGGTGTGCCCGGCCGGGTTACCGCCCGAGGCCTACTGCAAGTCGCGGGGGTATCACACAGCTGTGTCCATTTTGCCTTATTCGGGTCCGCGAACCTGTGGTATTCGGCGATCAAACCGGAGGGATCGGATCGATCCCGTTTGCCGTCCAGGGAGCTGCCCGTGAGCCTGAAGCCGTTCGACCTTTTCATGCCGCTGAACCGCCGGGCCGCACTGGCTCTCTCAGGTGCCGGGCTTGCACTCGCCGCAGTCCCGGCGCTGGCGCAGAAGAAGCCGCCGCTCGATTCAGTCCCGGTCGAAGAGCTGATGAAGCCGGGCAACCTGCCGGACCTCGCCCAGGGCAAGGCAGATGCGCCCGTTACGATCGTGGAATACGCGTCGATGACCTGCGGTCACTGCGCCAATTTCCACAATAAAGTCTATCCGGCTCTGAAAGAGAAATACATCGATACCGGCAAGGTGCGGTTCATTTTCCGCGAGTTCCCGCTCGACAACCTGGCGGCGGCGGCGTCGATGCTGGCGCGATGCGCGGGCGGCGACAAGACCTATGCGATGACGGCAGCGCTATTTGCCAAGCAGGAAGAATGGGCGTTCGTGCGGACCAACCCGGTGCCGGAGCTGTTCAAGATGGCGCGGCAGGCGGGCTTCACGCAGGAGAGCTTTGACAAGTGCCTGACGGACCAGAAGCTGCTCGACGATATCACGGCCGTCCGTGAGAGAGGTTCGACGACGTTCGGCGTGAGCGCGACGCCGACTTTCTTCATCAACGGCAAGCGGCTGACCGAGCGGTCGGATAGCATCGAGAGCTTCGACAAGGCGATCACGCCGCTGCTGCCGAAGAGCTGAGCGGATGACGTTCAATCGGCGGACCTTGATGGTAGCAACGGCGGCGATGGCATTCACTGGCCTTGCGCACGCCCAGGCGATCAACACCGATCTTCCGGATCTGGTCATCGGCAAGCCGGATGCGCCTGTCGTGATCGAGGAATATGCGTCGCTGACGTGCACGCACTGCGCGACGTTCCACAACACCGTACTGCCGCAGCTGAAGACCAAGTACGTCGACACGGGGAAGGTGCGGTTCGTTTATCGTGACTTCCCGCTCAACGAGCTTGCGGTCGGCGCGGCGATGCTTGCCCGATGCGGCGGCGGGGCCAAGCGCGAGGCGATCATCGGCGCGTTGTTCAAGACGCAAGAGACCTGGGCGTTCAAGGCCAAGTCGCCGTTGCAGGAACTCTACAAGCTTGGACAGCAGTTCGGCTTCAAGCAGGCCGAAATGGAGCAGTGCCTTTCGAACGAGATCATGTTCGCCGCCATCGTCGCCCAGCGCGACGAGTACGATGCGAAGGTGAAGATCGAGGGGACGCCGACGTTTGTGATCAATGGACAGAAGCTCGATGGCGCGGCGGATCTCGCCTCGTTCGACAAGACGCTTTCGGGATTGGTGAAATGATCGTCCGGCGGGGCATGACGGCCGCAGTTGTGGCGGCGCTCAGCGGTATACTCGCTGGGTGCTCGGGCGATTCGTTGTCGACGGCGACGCTAACATCGCCACCCTCAGGCGCGACGGCCGACAAGCCGGGATTCAACCCGTTCTCGACGGAACCGGAGACGGCTAGCGGCGGGCGCGAGGTTATTCTGAACCCGACCGTCGCCGAAGTAATGCAGCAGGGCGACCTGCCGGAGATGAGCTGGGGCAGTCCGAACGCGCCGGTCACCCTCATCAAATACATGTCGCTCACCTGTCCGCACTGCAAACGCTTTCATGCCGAGGTCTATCCCGTGCTCAAGCGGGACTACATCGATACCGGGAAAGTGCGTTTCATCATGCGCGAGTTTCCGATCGGCAAATCGTCGGGGACGGCGACTGTCGCGCTGAGATGCGCGTCGCCAGACAAGTATCTCGATCTCTACGGCCGGTTCATGAACCAGCAGGCGCAATGGGTGTCGCAGGAGGTTCGGACCGATGCGATCTTCCGCGTGGCTGCCCAGGCGGGTGTGACCCAGGAGCAATTCAACACCTGCATGAGCAATCAGACGCTCGTTTCGCAGCTCAATGCCGTTAAGGAACGCGGGCGCAAGCTCGGCGTTATCGGTACGCCGAACTTTTTCGTGAACGGCAAGCTGGTGAAATCGACCGTGGGCATCGCCGAGCTTAAGGCGATGATCGACCCGATCATCGCGGGCGGTGCGACCGCTCCGGTCGCCTCGCGGACGAACTGATCGCCGCTCTCGCCGCCGCTCTGTCGTCAAACTGCATTGATTGATTTGTGTCTTAGACTCTTGCATCGCGATGCGAGTGGCGCGAACGATTGCTACTCAGTGATTCGCGCTCGTTGCGGGAAGACAGAGGTGCCAAAAGCTCCTGCGAAGACGAAACAAGTGGCTGCGATCCCGTTCCGATTCACAGAGCGGGGCGACCTGCAGGTATTGCTCGTCACGTCGCGCGAGACCAAGCGTTGGGTCGTTCCGAAGGGATGGCCGTGGCCGCGCATCGCCAATTACAAGGCGGCGCAGGGCGAGGCTTGGGAAGAAGCCGGGGTAATCGGCAACGCCATCAAAGGCAAAATCGGCAGCTTCGCCTACGAGAAACGCAAGGGCAGCAAGTCGATCCCGGTGAAAGTTCTGGTTTATCTACTCGAGGTCACCGACTTGGCACGTAGTTGGCCCGAAGTCGGCGAACGCAAGCGGGCGTGGTTTTCGCCCGACAAGGCGGCCGACGCCGTGCAGGAACCCGGCTTGAAGGATCTACTGCGCGGGCTCGGCGAGATCGTTCCCCGGCAAGCACCGGCCGGCTAGTCGACGACGGCGTCTTTTACGGAGATGGAGGCCGGGCGCTCGGGTTTGCGGAGCAGCAGGAGCAGGAATGCGGCTGGCAAGCTCAAATAGAACATGAAGCGGAAATCGTTGGCGTAGGCGACAATGCTCGCTTGCCGCGTGACCTCGGCATTAAGGGCCGTCAGTCCCGGGACGGTGCCGGTATTCCAGAACAGCCCCGCGCCGCCGACCGCCAGATTTCGATTGAACGGCGTCAGTCCCTCGGCGAGGCGTGCGTGCATGATGCCGTTCGACTGCGACAGGGTGTAGACGACGAGCGATATGCCGACAGCGGCGCCGACGTTGCGAATGAGGCTGTAGAGCGCTGTGCCATCGCCGCGCAGATCAGGGGCCAACGTTGCAAACGCGACGAGCTGGAGCGGAATGAAGATAAAGCCCATGCCGACGCCTTGAAGGACCGACGTGCGGGTGAGCGACCAGACGCTGATTTCTGGTGTCCAATGCGTCATTTCCCACATCGTGTAGCAGAGCAGGAAGACGCCCACCCCGATGATACGGCGTGGGTCGACGCGGCTGGCGAGACGGCCGGCGATCATCATCGACATCATGGTGCCGATACCGCGCGGTGCCATCAGCAGCCCCGTATCGGTGATCGAGTAGCCGCCGAGAACTTGGAGGTAGGCGGGCAAGAGAGCGGTGCTGGACAACAGGATCATGCCCATCACGAACATGATAAAAAACGCCGCGACAAAGTTGCGATCCTTGAAGATGCGGGGCGGGATGAACGGCTTTGGCGCCGTGAACATGTGGACGATGAACAGATAGAAGCCGAGGCCGGCGAGGACAGCCTCGATGACGATCTCGGCCGAGTGAAACCAGTCCTGCTGCTCGCCGCGGTCAAGCATGAGCTGAAGTGCGCCGAGGGCGAGGCTCAAATAGAAGAAGCCGGACCAGTCGAACTTCTGCGCTGTGTTCCGGTCCGTTTCCTTCATGAAAATCACGAGGCCGGCGACGGCGGCGATGCCGAAGGGTACGTTGACATAGAAAACCCAGCGCCAATTGTAGGCATCGGTCAGATAGCCGCCGAGCGTCGGGCCAAGGATCGGGCCGACCATGACGCCCACGCCCCACATGGCCATCGCCTGACCGCGCTGTTCGATCGGATAGAGGTCGAGCAGTGTTGCTTGCGAGAGCGGCACGAGCGCTGCGCCGAATGTGCCTTGCAGGAGGCGGAAGACGACCATCTGCGATAGCGATGTCGCAAGGCCGCAGAGCATGGACGCGACCGTGAAGCCGACGAGGCAAGTGATAAAGAGGCGCTTGCGACCGAAGCGAGAGGACAGCCAGCCGACCGGCGCGGTGAAGATTGCCGCTGCGACGACGTAGGAGGTGAGCACCCAGGTGATCTGGTCGATCGTCGTCGAGAGCGAACTTTGCATGTAAGGCAGCGCGACGTTGGCGATGGTATTGTCGAGCGCTTGCATGAGGGTGGCGGCCATCGTGCACAACGTGACGATAGCGCGGTGGGACGACGCGTAAGGAACCACCGATCCAGTCGCGGCGATCGCCATTCAGATCACCACAGATCAGCGAGGGTGCGGCGACGGCCGGTGTCGATGACGGCGACGACGCTCATGCCGGCACGCAGAATCGGGTCGTCTGCCTTTCGATCTAGAACGACGCGGACGGGGATGCGTTGCACCACTTTCACCCAGTTGCCGCTGGCGTTCTGGGCAGGGATCACTGAGAACTCCGCGCCGCTGGCCGGCGAGATGCTTTCGACACGTCCTGCAATCCTGACACCCGGAAAGGCGTCGACCTTGACGGTGACGGGGTTACCGGGGCGAACGAACGTCAAGTCGGTTTCCTTGAAGTTGGCGTCGACCCAAAGCTGTTCCGTGCCGACGAGCGCGACCGCGCCGGTGCCTGACAATCCGGCAGTGGCGGCGGCAAGGTACTGGCCGGGCTGAAGGTGATCGACCTGGGTGACGACGCCGTCGAAGGGGGCGGCGATCGTGGTCAAGTCGAACTGGCGCTGCGCTTCGTCGAGCTGCGCCTTGGCTTGAAGATAGGCCGGGTGCTCGGCGACAGGTAGATCCGCTTTGCCGCCGAGCTTGGCGAGCAAAACCTTTGCCTGCTCGTTCAACGACTGGTTCTGGCTCTGGGCCGCGTTGAGGGCGAAGCGCGCCTGGTCATACGCAACGGCGGTGGTGGTGCCGGTCTTCATCAAAGCCGCAGCGCGGTCGAATGTCGCTTGAGCGAGCCGCATCTGCGATTGTTGCGCGGCGATGTCGCTCTGCATGCGCTGGTAGTCTTGTTTCATCGAGTCGACCGTCAGAACGGCCTGGGCCAACTGCGCCTTGGCATTGTCGACGGCGATGCGGAATGCAGACTGGTCGATGGTGAAAAGGACGTCGCCCTTTTTGACCGACTGTCCTTCGCGGACGCGGACTTCCGTGACCGTGCCAGAGACCTTGGACGAGACGATCAGTTTCGGGGCGCGGACATAGGCGTTGTCGGTCTCGACATAGCGGCCGCCCATCAACCAGGCGAAGAAGCCGACGATGGCGACAAGCAATACGCCGCCCAGCATGAGGATGCGACGGATCTGGGCGGGTCCGAGAGATGACAGCCGTTGACGTGCCGCCGAGGCGACTGCTGCCGGCGAAACCTGGTCCTCGAAGTTCGATTGCGGCGGTTGGGCGTTCATGGCGCTGCGACCCTCCGCGGGCGAGGTTTTTGGGTCGTCAGGTTGGCGCGCATGCCTTTGAGACCGCGCGTGAGGGCCGCGAGGGTTTCGGGATCGACGCTTTCGGCCATGGTGCGATTGAGTTCGAGGCGGAAAGCCGCGATCTCCGCAAGGATGGGCTTGGCCTTTTCGGTTAGGCTCAACCGCCAGATGCGACGATCGGACGGGTCCGGAGAGCGCTGGACGAAGCCGCCATCCTCGAGACGGTCGACCAGCCGGCCAACGGTGATCGGCTCGACATCAGTGGCGTAGGCCAGATCGTTCTGGGTGATGCCGGGCTGACGCTCCAGCCGGGCCAGAACCGCCCATTGGGCGCGAGTCATCCCATGGAGGCGAGCCCGCTTGTCCGCGTGCCGCCGCATGAGCTGGGCGACGTCGTGGATCAGGAACAGGAAGTCTTCTTCGAACTTAAGCTTGTCGATCATAGCGCTGCTTACTATAGGCACGTGTGGCTATCGCGCCACGGGGCGGGCGGTAGCGCTGCCATGCAGCCCTTGCAGAGGCGCCACTGGGGCGACGCTGGGGCGGCATTGGGCGAGGTTTCGGTGGATTGCCACGGTCTCGCCGTGACAGTGCGCTGAGACTCCTGGCAAAAATGCTTGATTCTATGGCGAGCTGCCGGGACACACGGCTGTATGCACATTACCAAACTGCGCCTGCTCGGCTTCAAGTCGTTTGTCGAGCCGACCGAATTGCTGATCGAACCTGGGCTGACGGGCGTCGTCGGTCCGAACGGTTGCGGCAAGTCGAACCTGCTCGAGGCGCTTCGCTGGGCGATGGGCGAGACGTCCTACAAGTCGATGCGTGCGTCTTCGATGGAGGACGTGATCTTTTCCGGCACCAACACCCGCCCTGCCCGGAACATCGCTGAAGTGACGATGTTCATCGACAACGCGGCACGGACGGCGCCTGCCGAGTTCAACGATCACGACATGCTGGAAGTGACGCGCCGGATCGAGCGCGAGATGGGCTCGGCCTACCGGGTCAATGGACGGGAGACGCGGGCGCGCGACATCAAGATCCTATTCGAAGATGCGGCGACGGGTGCGCGGTCGCCGGCGCTCGTGCGGCAAGGGCAGATCGCCGAAATCGTCAACGCCAAGCCCGAGCAGCGGCGGCGCATTCTGGAAGATGCGGCCGGCGTTGCGGGTCTGCATTCGCGGCGGCATGAGGCAGAACTGCGTCTCAAGGCGGCGGAGACAAATTTGGCGCGGGTCGCCGACGTGCTCGGCCAACTCACCTCGCAAATCGAGACGTTGAAGCGGCAGGCGCGGCAAGCACGGCGCTACAAGGAACTCTCGGGCGAGATCCGCAAGGCCGAGGCGCTGCTTCATCATGTCGGCTGGCTCGCGATCGATGCGGATGTGACGGCCGAAGAGGCGGCGCTGAACGACGCGCTCGAACGGCTCGCGGCGGCGACGGAGCGCGAATCGGCACTGATTTCCGCGGAGCATGATGCGGCGGAGGTATTGCCATCAT
Source organism: Hyphomicrobiaceae bacterium (assembly GCA_033812735.1). Lineage (GTDB taxonomy): Bacteria > Pseudomonadota > Alphaproteobacteria > Rhizobiales > Hyphomicrobiaceae > JABFRJ01. Next base: position 15,240 of record JAPXTA010000003.1, read on the forward strand.
TGCGCGAGGCAGAGGGCAAGGCCGCGGCCGTGCTGCACCGCTTCAAGGTCGAGCAGGAAAACTTCGAGCGCGAGGCGGACCGGTCACTCAAGCGCAAGCAGGAGCTGGAGGCGCGGACGTCGCAATACAAGCGCGACCTGCAACGCGAACATGAGCATTTGCACGAAGCCAAGGATGCGTTGACGCGACTGGGCAAGGAAGCCGACGAGATCGAGGCGACCGCGAAGCTCGCCATCGAGTTCGAACGCAAAGCCGTCGAAGCACACGATGCGGCGGAGGCCGCCGTCAAAGTGATCGAGCAACGACTTGCCGGCCTGCAAACGGCGGCGGCGGAAGCGCGGGCCCGGCGCAAGAGTCTCGACGCGCAGAAGGTCGAGCGTGCGGCGGCCGTTCAGAAGATCCAGCGCCAGCTCGAAGGGCTCGAAGGGCAAGCGCGAGAGGTCATTGCCAAGGCACCCGACGCGCATCGTCTCAAGACGCTTTCGGAACTCGGCCAGGCGTTGATGGCCGGCGTCGGCGATATCGAAGCGCAAACACTGGAAGCTGAGGAGACGCTGCGGGCGGCTTCGATAGCGGCGCATGCGGCGCGCGAAGAGGCTGCTGCGGCGACACTGGCTGCAGGGCGGCTCAAGGCCGAGGTCGATACGCTGTTCAAGCTGCTGAAGCCGGCAAGCGGCGACGACAGCTTTACGCTGGTGGTCGATCAGATCGAAGTGGCGCCGGGGTACGAAGTGGCGCTCGGCACCGCGCTTGGCGAGGACCTCGAAGCGCCGGTCGATATTTCGTCGCCGGTGCATTGGCGGCTCAATCTGTCGGACGAGCCTGATCCTGGCCTACCGCATGGCATCGAGCCGCTTTCGAAGTACGTGAAGGGTCCGCGTGAGTTGTCGCGGCGTCTCGCACAGATCGGCCTGGTCGATCGCGAGGCAGGGCCGCATCTGCAGCCGCAACTGAGACCCGGCCAACGTCTGGTTTCGCCCGAGGGTGACTTGTGGCGGTGGGATGGCTTCGTCACAGCGGCGCATGGCGTAACGGCTGCGGCCCAACGCTTGGCCGAACGAAACCGGCTTGGCGCGCTGATGGAGGATCTGCGGTTAGCGGACGCGAGGGCCGAGGCGGCGACGGCTACTGCGACGGACGCGACCAACGCCCTTGCGTCGGCAGATGCGGACGAGCGGCGGCTCAAAGCGGAATGGCGCGAGACGCAGGCGAAGCTGGCGCAGACGCGCGAAGCTTTGACGGCGATGGAGCGGCAAGCCCGGGAGACGGAAACGCGGCTCGCGGCTGTCAACGAGGCGCGCGACACGGCCAAGGATGCGCTGGTTGACGCCAACGAGAAGCTGCTCGAGGTCGACATGGCGCTCGAACAGCTGGGCGATAGCGAGCCGTTCGAAGAGCAACTGGCGTCGGCCCAGGAGGATGCCGCCGACAAGCGCAATGCGGTTGCGGATGCGCGTGCCGACATCGCGACACTCGATCGCGAACACCGGATCAGATCGGAGCGGCTACAGGCGATCGTCGGCGAGGTCGAGCGCTGGAAGGGACGCAGCACTGCGGCTGAGGCACATTGCGAGACGCTTGCCGATCGCATCGAGGCGACCGAAGGCGAACTCGAGACGATGGCCGATCTACCGGCAATGATCGAGGAGCAGCGGCAGAAATTGATTTCGGCCGTCGCCGACGCGGAGGCAGCGCGCGCCAAGGCGGCCGATGGGCTGGCGGAGGCGGACAACAAGTTCCGCGAAGTGCAACAGCAGCTCAAAGCCGCGCAGGCGGCCGTCGTCACGGAAAAGGAAGGCAAGGCTCGCACCGAGGCTAAGCTCGAAGGTGTCAGGCAGCGGCGCATCGATCACGCCCGCAAGACGCAGGAAGCGCTCGGCGTCATGCCTGACGGGTGTCTTGCTCTTGCCGAGCATCCGCAAGGGGCCGCGCTGCCGACGCTAGACGAGGTCGATCGGCAACTGCTGCGGCTCAAGGGCGAACGAGAACGGCTTGGGGGCGTCAATCTAGCAGCGGACGACGATCTGCAGGCGTTGACGGCGCAATTCGACAGCCTCGACAAGGAACGGCTCGACGTCGAAGAGGCGATCGCCAAGTTGCGCGGTGGCATCGGCGATCTCAATCGCGAAGCCAAGGGGCGGCTCGAGTCGGCGTTCGAAACCGTCAATGGTCACTTCCAGCGGCTATTCGGCGTGCTGTTCGGCGGTGGCGAGGCCCGGCTTGAGATGGTTCAGTCGGAAGAGGATCCACTGCAAGGCGGCCTCGAGATTTTTGCCAAGCCACCGGGCAAGAAGCCGGCGACACTGTCGTTGCTGTCGGGCGGCGAGCAGACGCTGACGGCGCTGTCGCTTATCTTCGCGGTGTTTCTAACGAACCCGTCACCGATCTGCGTGCTCGACGAGGTCGATGCGCCGCTCGACGATGCCAACGTCGATCGGTTCTGCACCATGATGGAACGGATGGCGGCAGATACGGCAACGCGGTTTTTGGTCATCACCCATCATCCGATGACCATGACCCGCATGAACCGTCTGTTCGGCGTCACGATGGCGGAAAAGGGCGTTTCGCAGCTCGTCAGCGTCGATCTCGAAGCGGCGCGCCGGATGGTCGACACCGAAGCCGCCTGAACTCGAGCGACGCCCGGGCGGTCGGATATCCGCCTGCCCACTCGCACCGGGTGGTTCCCGTAGGGTCGTTCGGGTCACGAGACGACCGTAGTCTCTTGTTTGGGCACACCTCTTTCGAGGGAGCCGCTGCTCACGTTTTCCAGAAGCACTTCGGTTTACGGACCATTTACAAACGGCGGCCTTCCCCTCGAAATAAGGGCTCCGACCGCGCGGCCCAGTGCCAAACGTCAATCAAGTCTGTACAAGTTGTATGGGTGCGGGCGATGTATTTTTCTGGCACATTCATTATGGAAACGAACAATTATCATTCGGCTGATAAGCCTGACCGTGTGACGTCCTGAAAACTTTGACAATTTTCGTATCGTCTGGAAACAACAATGCGCAAGGCGCCGTCATCGGCCAGCACAGCGAAGGGACTGCTAGACGATGTCTTGCAGTCGAGCCGCCGCGCGGTCGCGACGCTCGCCATCGCCAGTGGCGTCATCAATATTCTGACGCTGACCGGCTCGATTTTCATGATGCAGGTCTACGACCGGGTTCTCGGTAGCCAGAGCGTGCCGACGCTGGTCGGCCTTTCGGTCATCGCTTTCTGCGCCTACGCATTCCAAGGCTGGCTCGAGCTCATGCGCGGCCGGATTCTGACACTGGTCGGCGAGAAGATCGACACGGAACTTGCGCCCAAGGTTCAAGACGCTGGCCTCAAGCTCGCCCTCACGTCCCCAACAGGCGTGGGCGAAGCGAACCAAGCCCTGCGGGATGTCGAGGCTATCCGCGGGTTCGTCGCATCGAACGGTCTTGCCACGGCGTTCGATCTGCCTTGGATCCCGATCTACGTTTTGCTTTTGTCGTTCTTGCATCCGCTGTTCGGTATCGCGACGCTGGTCAGTGCGCTGTTCTTAATCGCGCTGACTTGGCGCACCGAGCGCGGGTCGCACGTAGCGGTAAAGCGTGCGATGGAACTCGGCGTCAAACGGAATCAAGCGGTCGATGCGGGCCTACGGTCCGCCGAGGCGATCACGGCCAACGGCATGCGCGCCGCCATGATGCGCCAATGGGCCGAAACGCACAGCAGCTACCTGCAGGCGCAACGCGACTCGACCTTCGTCATCGGTGGCTATGGCGCGGTCGCACGCACATCGCGCATGGTCGTGCAGTCTATGATGCTGGCGCTCGGCGCCTATCTAGCCATCCAAGGGCTTCTGACGGGCGGCGCGATCATCGCCGCATCGATCATCGCGTCGCGCGCGCTGGCGCCGATCGACCAAGCTATCGCCAGCTGGCGGCCCTTTACGGCCGCCCGTGACGGATACCGGCGTCTGGCCCAGATACTGACGCGGGTTCCTGCCACGACGGATCGCTTCAGGCTCGACCCGCCGCACCGGAGCATCACGCTCGAGCAGGTCGCGATCGCGCCGCCCGGCGCGCAGCGTCCCTCCTTGCACAACGTCAGCCTCACTTTGAAAGCGGGCCAGGGTCTCGGGATCGTCGGCTCGTCTGCCTCGGGCAAGTCGACACTCGTGCGCGGTATCGTCAACGCTTGGCGGCCGGCAGCGGGCCGCATCCGCATCGACGAAGCGGATCTCAGCCAGTGGGATTCGGACGAACTCGGAAAGTACATCGGATACTTGCCGCAGGATTTTCAGCTGTTCGAGGGCACGGTTGCCGAGAATATCGCGCGGTTCGATCCGGGCGCGACGGAAGAAAAAGTGCAAAAGGCGGCGCGGGCGGCTGGGCTCGACGACTACATCCGCCGCGTCATTGGTGGCTATGACAAGCCAATCGGGGCTGGCGGCGCTTTCCTTTCTGCCGGACAGCGGCAGCGCATCGGCCTTGCCCGCGCGCTTTATGGCGATCCCTTCCTTGTCGTTCTCGATGAGCCCAATTCGAATTTGGACCAGGACGGCGAAACCGCCCTACAGCTTGCCATGCGTGGCATCCGGCAACGCGGCGGCATCGTGATCGTCGTCGCCCATCGCCAGCAAGTGCTGCAAGAGGTCGACATGGTGCTTGCGCTATCCAATGGCACGACGGCCGCGTTCGGGCCGCGCCAAGAGGTTGCCCGCAAGCTTCAGGAACTCCAGCGGGCCGCACAGCAGCAGGCGGGTCAGCCCGCTGCCCAGCCGCCGGGTCCGACCGGCGTCGTCGTCCCACACAAGGCGGACGGTAAAGGGGCAGTCATTGGTGAGCGACCGCAGCCCGCCGACCAGCGTTGGTCGACCACTCCAGCTCATCTCGTCAAGTCATCCGAGACGCGGGAATGACGATGCTCAACACTGAAGATCTGCTCGGGAAGCAAATCCGCATTTCGGTGATTGCGCTTCTGGCCATCGCCGGCTCCTTTGCGGCATGGAGTCTTCTTGTCCCGCTGGATGGTGCGATCGCAGCGCAAGGCACGGTCGTCGTCGACGGGAATATCAAGAAAGTTCAGCATCAGACTGGTGGCGTCGTCGGCGCGCTCTATGTCGCGGAGGGCGGCCGCGTCCGTGATGGCGATCTCGTCGCGAAACTCGACGATACGCAGACGCGCGCCAATCTCGGCGTCGTGATCAACGAAATGGTTGCAGTGAGAGCGCGGATCGCGCGCCTTTCGTCCGAGCGCGCTGGACGCGACGCGATACAGTTCCCGGCACAGGAACTGCCGGCGAATTCCACTGATCCAATCGTCCGCGGTGCAATGGATAGCGAGACAAGTTTGTTTCTTGCACGGCGCACGGCGATTCTTGGCACACAGGCGCAGCTCCGCGAGCGCGTCGGCCAGCTCCAGAAGGAAATCGAGGGCATCGAGCAGCAGCTGCGGTCGGCGAAGGATCAACTTGCGATCGCCAAAGCCGAATATGACATGCTGATGCCGCTCCGCGAAAAGGGGCTCGTGCAGCGTCCGCGTATCACATCGCTCGAACGCGAAATGTCACGGTTCGAAGGCGCGATCGGCGATGCGACCGCACGGATTGCGCAGTCGCAGGGAAAGATCACGGAGACAGAGGTGCAGATCTCGCAGGTGCTCCGGGAGCGGCTCAGCGAGGTCAACAAGGAGCTACGTGAAGCCGAAGCCAAACTGAACGAGCTTTCAGAACGCCGGCTTGCAGCCGAAGACCAGTTGAAGCGGGTCGAGATCCGGGCCACGGCGACGGGCGTGGTGCACGAGCTGTCGGTGCATACGGTGGGCGGCGTGATCCAGCCGGGCGAGGTACTGATGACGATCGTCCCCGATCCTCAGTCGCTAGTCATCGAAGCGCGGGTGCAGCCCAAGGACATCGATCAGGTGCACGAGAACCAACCAAGCCGGCTGAGGTTCACTTCGTTCAATCAGCGGATCACGCCGGAACTGCAAGGCAAGGTGATCCGACGGAGTGCCAACACGACGATCGACAAGGTCAGCGGCCAGCCATTCTATACGGTTGCCGTCAGACCAGAGCCGGGACAAATCGAACGTCTCAACGGGTCGCAGATGATTCCGGGCATGATCGTCGAGGCCTACATCACGACCGACTCGCGAACGGCCATGTCGTTCCTGCTCAGGCCGCTGGTCGACAACTGGCAACGTGTGTTCAGCGGCCGCTGATGCCCCTTGCGACCAAGCAGAGCTTGACGCTTACGGCATGAGGCCACATTTGTGGACGGTGCGCGACCTTTGCGACGGTGCGGACCCACGGATGCCACGATCGGTGCTATAAGTTGCGCGCGCGGCTCGGCGGCGGACCAGGATTTATGACGGAAGACCCCTACAAAGTGCTCGGCGTGCCCCGTACGGCGTCGGAAGACGAGATCCGGCGCGCGTATCGCCGATTGGCCAAAGAGAATCATCCAGACCTCAACCCTGGCACCAAGGCACAGTCGGAAGAGCTGCTCAAAGCCATCAATGGCGCCTTTGGGATCATCGGCGACGAGGAGAAGCGGCGGAAATTCGATGCCGGCCTGATCGACGCCAACGGTGAGCCACGCCGCGCCTACAGCCGGGCCGGTTCGCATGGACCTGGGGGACCAGGAGGGCCAGGCGGACCGGGTGGCCGTGGTGGTGACCCCGACGAGTTCGGCTTCGGCGACATTTTTTCCGACCTGTTCGGCCGGGGCCGGGGCGGCGCGACTGCCATGCGAGGGCAAGACGTCCGCTACTCGCTGGAGATCGATTTCCTGGAAGCGGCGCTCGGCGCCAAGAAACGAGTGACACTGCCGGATGGCGGCGTTCTGGACTTGACGGTGCCCGCAGGCGTCAGCGACGGACAGGTCTTGCGCCTCAAAGGCAAAGGCACGGTCGCCTTCCGTGGTGGCGAGCCAGGGGATGCGCTCGTCGAGATCAAGGTCCGGACGCATGCGGAGTTCAAGCGAGCGGGCGAGGACGTTCTCCTCGATTTGCCAATCTCGATCGACGAAGCCGTCCTCGGCGGCAAGGTCGAGGTGCCGACAATATCCGGACGTGTGCAGCTGACATTGCCGAAGGGCACGAGTTCCGGCCGTGCGTTCCGCATCAAGGGCAAGGGCGTTACCAATGCCACGACAGGCGCCGTCGGCGATCAGATCGTGACCGTGCGGATCGTTCTGCCTGATACGATCGACGAGTCGCTGTCGTACTTCCTCAGCGAGTGGAAGAAGAAGCATGCCTATAATCCGGGCCGCAAGGGATAAGCCGGCGGCGAGCGTTCCGTTCGGCCGCTCGCATGCCCTGGCCGCTGCCTCCGCCGTCCTTGTGGCTGCGCTCATCGCCGCGATGGCGACGCGGGAGGCGTTTGCCCAGACGAGCACCGACGAAGAGGGCTCCCGGAGCGCCGCAGAGACATCACAAAAGCAGGGTATGACCCCCGGTACGATCGTCCAGCCAATTCGCCCCGGCCCGCCAGTGGTTGCCGCCCGGACCTTGTTCGGCGCCATGCGCGAGCCGGCCCCGCTCGCAGCACGTGCGATCGGCGGCTATGCGAAGGGGTGCTTGTCTGGCGGAAGGCAGCTGGCCGTCGATGGTCCCGCGTGGCAGTCGATGCGGCTCTCGCGTGATCGGCAGTGGGGACACCCAGATCTCGTCGCCTTGGTCGAACGCTTCGCGGTCGATGCAAAGAAGAGCGGCGAATGGCCAGGATTGCTCGTCGGCGACATGTCACAACCGCGCGGCGGGCCAATGCTGACCGGACATGCAAGCCATCAGATCGGGCTCGATGCCGACATTTGGTTTACGCCGATGCCAAACCGGACGCTGACACGGCAAGAACGGGAGGAAATGCCCGCCGTTTCGATGCTGGCGCAGGGGCATCTATCGGTCGATCCCAAAGTTTGGAGCGACAAGCATGTCAGTCTTTTGAAGCGGGCTGCGAGCTATCCCGACGTCGAGCGCGTCCTCGTGCATCCAGCGATCAAGAAGGCGCTTTGCGAGGCAACGGCGGGGCAGGCGGCAAGCGACAAAGCTTGGCTTGCAAAGGTGCGACCGATTTGGGGACACTACTACCATTTTCATATCCGAATGGGCTGCCCGAAAGGGGCAGAGGGTTGCGTGGCGCAGCCACCGATCAAAGATGACGACGGCTGCGGCAAAGAACTCGATCACTGGTACAAGATCCTGAAGACGCCGCCCGATCCGAACGCACCGCCTGGTCCCGAGCGGGCGCCACTCACGATCGAGCAGCTGCCGGCGGAGTGCAAAATCGTGTTGGAAGCGGGTCGCGGCACGGTCGTGCCCGCGACCGCGAAGGCACCTTGAGCGGGCGTCTGTTGATTGCCGCGCGCAGAAGCTGGTAAAGCTGCCCGGCAAATCAGGGGATCTAAGCGATGGTATTCGTGCGGCTGCTCGCGGGCGTCTTTCTGCTGCTGGCAGCCCTGTCGCTGATCGGCGATGTGACGCGGTCCATCAACTCGAAGACGACTGTCATCACGTCGGTCGCGGCACAGTGGCGGGCTGCATCGCCACAGTCGCTGACGAACGCGCAAAACGCCGTCTCAAAGAACCTTCACCCATTGTTCTGGGATCCGTTGATCTGGCGCCTGCTGCTTCTGCCGGGCTGGTTCCTGTTCGGTGCGCTTGGCCTGTTGCTCGCCTTCTTGGGCCGGCGGCGGCGGCGCGCGAATATTTTCATCAACTGATCCCATCGCTTTCGCTACCGGAGCACTCCCATGGCCGAACCAGTTACGCCGCGTCCGTCGGCCACCGTCATGATCGCGCGCGACGGCGCGGACGGCATGGAGATCTTCATGGTCGCGCGTGATCGCCAAGTCGATTTTGCCAGCGGCGCGGTCGTATTTCCGGGCGGCAAGGTCGATCCGGACGACCATCACGAGACGTGGGCGCCTGCTGCAGCGGAACTTCCCGCCAAGGGACCGGAAAGCCAATACTGGATCGCCGCCGTGCGCGAGACGTTCGAGGAGTCGGGGCTTCTCATCGCCGAGCGCGCGGGAGGTGGACGATTGTCGGCCGCCGATGTTGCGGAGATCGGCGCGGCACACCGGGGGCGCATTCTCGACGGCTCGGTCAAGTTCTCGACTCTGGCGCAGTCGCTCGGTCTCGTCCCTGCATTCGGCGACATGGTGCACTTCGCCTATTGGGTCACTCCGGTGACGATGCCGAAGCGGTTCGAGACGCACTTCTTCCTCGTGCATGCACCAGAGGAACACGTCGCGACACACGACGGGCAGGAGGCGGTGCGGAGTTTTTGGATTTCGCCGCGTGACCTCGTTGCAGAGGCGGACGCCGGCAAGCAAGTGCTGGTGCCAGCGACCCGGGCCAATCTGGAACTGCTGGCCGAGAGTGAAACCGTTGCCGATGCGCTCGCTGTCGCACGCCAGAGATCGATCGTGCCGGTCATGCCCGTCGTCGAGAAGGCGGACGGCGGTGTCGTGATCAAGATCCGCGACGATGCGGGCTATCGGAACACTGCGTTCTTCGTGAAGCGGTGAAAAGAGAACGCCGCGGCCAGCCTGCCCTGGGGCAACGGCAGGTGACCGCGGCGGGGAGCGGCAGAGCCGAGGTGGGGTAAAACCGATCAGTCGAAAATGATCTCGCCGCGATTCATGATTTCGCGGTGAAGTTCCATGACCGCCACCTGGTTGGCGCAGCGAAACAACAAGCCGGCGCAGTTGCGCATGAGGTCGCGGCGCATTTGGAAAGTGCCGGCGAGGGGCAGGCGAGCGGCACTTAGGACGATATTTGCGAGGTAGCCAATCTCGGTCCTTTTTGGCGCCTCGTCATAGGCGGGGATGAAATTGACGCCGTCTATGCGATAGAAGCTCTCAAATATCGCTGACGTTCTGAGATCGGCATCGTCCATCTGATGCAAATTTCTCTGACTGAAATGAGCACGTGTCAGGATTGGTTGGTGATCGCCGAACCCGACGATAACAAACTGCTCCGCAGGGAATTCTGCTGCAAGGCGCTGCTTCAATTCTTTCATGTCATCATGTGCTATGCGAACGCGTCGGGCATACTCCGCCCATTCGTTTCCCGGACGTGCCTCATTCGGCCTCACGTCGGGAAAATAGACCTTACTCCAAGGTGCATGCGTGGCCGAGGTCATTACAAATGAAAAAACGGGCCGCTTGTCGCCCGATGCGCGGCGCGCTTTGATATCTGCGATAGCGTGGTTGAAGTGGAACCGGTCGCGCTCCACCCAAAACGAAGGTTTTTGATCCGCAAAATCGATGATTCGCTCAAAGCCAAGCGCCTTGTAGAACCGGCCGGTATTCACAAATGATCGCTGCGCCGGATAAACAAAAGTCAGGCCATACCCATGCGCGGCCAGAGCGTGTGGCAGCGCATGCTTGAACTTCCCTTGCATGAAGTGCCCAAGGTAGGAGTGCAACGGCCTCAAATAGTGCGTCGAAAGACCGAGGATTGCACCGTACTCGGAAATCCAGGTAATGCCTCCGTAGGTCTCAACAATCAACTGACGCGACACACCATCTCCTGACACAAACGGATCTTCCGTAAAGAAGACATTCTCGTCGGAGGTAAAGGGCCTGGGGTCGATGATCGACTCATGAAGCACGAGTATTATATTTGGTGCCGACAACGGCGCTTCGGCGGCCGAAACTCCTACCGACGGACCGGCTCTGGTCGGCTCAATGATGGACGCCGAAATTTTTGGACCCGCAAATCGGTCGCGCACGCCCGCAAACGAGAACACGTCACGCAATGACACCATCCATGCGCTTGCATGGTTCGAGTTATATGCATGCTGAAATGCTCGATCGCCCCGTTGCGCGTCATTCACCAGCACCAAATAAAACACAGTGAAAAACACACAGTAGCTTGCGGCAAGAGCTGCGACGGTCCAACAAGTGACAGCACTCCGCGTCTCCGTGCGCCAAAGCCAAATGAGAGCTGTGGCGATCGATATAACCAATGCAGCGGCCATGGCTGCAATTTCGGTATAATGCCTAGCAAAGAACACTAATTCGGCGGGCGATTTAAAATAATAATACAAATCGACAAAGTGGAGTGATCGTGCGGTGTAATTGAACATTGCCTTTGATATCGCGGCGAACCCCGCCACCAAACTCAGAGCAAGGAGCGTGGCCACTGTCGGCCGCCGCGTAACCACATGCAATGAAAGCGCTAGCATTAAATAAAATGCACACACGAGCGCAACTCTGTAGGGATCGAGATGGCCGAAAAAGCGCTCTGTCCACAATGCGATCGCGGCAACAGATGCAGCGCAGGCAACCGGAAAGATAAATCGTAAGAGATGCATGAGATTCACACGGCGTGTTTCACACGAGCAGACTGATTGTCAGTCTGCATGCTCGCTCGCTCCGTGCAACTGAGTTGCTGAATAATTGCGCTGTGCTTCTCTGCAAATGTTGTTCCATCGATTGCAAATGCCGCCGCGGCCAGCCTGCCCTGGGGCAACGGCAGGTGACCGCGGCGGGGAGCGGCAGAGCTGGGGGAAGGCTCTGCCGGGGGGAGGGATCAGAAGCCGCGGCAAGCGCGATAGCGGTCCCACCAGTAGGGGCTGTCGAGCGCTTGGGCGCGTTCCTTCATCCAGTAGCAGCCGCCGACGTAAGACGCCGCAATCAGGGGAACAACGACCCGGGGCCGGAAGATGTGGCGGTGGTGGAAGTGGTGAAAGTGGCCGACCTTGATGATCAGCTTTTTTGCTTCTGCCGTGCTCGAGCCGGCGGTAGCCGAAAAGGCGAAGGCGGTGGCGGCAACAGCGGTCAGTGCGAGGGCGGTACGGGTGGCTTTTGCAATGGACATGTCAGTCTCCTGATTGGTTGGATTGATCAATCTTTTCAGTCTCTTGCGGTTTTCTTTCGGCCGGTTCCATCGGCCTGGTAACTCGTCTGACGCAGCGACTTCGCGGCCGGTTCAAATGGGTTCGAACTTTTTTGCGATTATCTTGGTTGCAGGCGCACCGTCACGCTGCGCCGCGCCTCGGCGGCGGCTGCGGCGGCTCATTGAGCATCATCATGGAGGTGTTCTTGCCGACTGAGCGCACAAGCCGCATGCTCACTTTCGCGCTTTCGATCAGCAGTTGTTCAAGATTGTGAGTGCATGATTTTTGCCGCACCCCGCTTTGCCTTGAACCTATTCGTCCGCCGGAGCGTCCCATGAAGCGACACGCCGCTCGATACGGAGCGACGCCATGAACCGGGATACGCTGGACCGAGATGCGGGCGACCGCTCGCTCGTCGAGCGTCTTGCCAAGGCCGATCAGATGGCCTTGCGGACGCTGATGAGCCGGCACCAGGCCAAGGTCTTCCGGTTCATCGCGCGGCGCGTCGCCAACGATGCGCTTGCCGAGGAACTGACCAATGAAGTGTTCATGGATGCATGGCGGCACGCCGCGACATACGAGGGGCGCTCTCAGGTTTCGACTTGGCTGCTCTCGATCGCGCACAACCGGGCCATCAGCGCGCTTCGCAAACGGCGCGAGGAAGGCTGGGACGAGGACAAGGCTGCCGCTATCGCTGACGATGCGGACGACCCTGAAGTCATTGCGCAGAAGGCCGACAAGAGTGCCGTCATGCGCCGTTGCCTCGACAGCCTTTCAGCGGAGCACAAGGAGATCATCGATCTCGTCTACTATCACGAGCTTGCGGTCGCAGAGGTTGCCGCTGTGCTCTCTATTCCAGAGGCGACCGTCAAAACGCGCATGTTCTACGCGCGCAAGAAACTCTCTGAAATCCTAAAGGCAAACGGCGTAGACCGGGGCTGGCCCTGAGGTTCAAGACCATGAGCACCAAAGCACTCACCAACGACGAGCGCGAGGAGATCGAAATGCTCCTGCCGTGGTTCGTCACCGGCAAGCTGGACGCCGCGGACCGGGCGAAAGTCGAAGCTGCCATCGCCATCGACCCGGCGCTTCGCCGCCAAGTCGATCTGGCGCGGGACGAACTCGACGTCACATTTGCGGCAAACGAGGCCGTTGTACTGCCGCGGTCGCTTTCGGTCGAGAGCGGTATGAAAGCAGTTGCGGCGAACACCTCGCTCGGCGCGCGGCAGTCCGCCGGCGGCTTTCTCGACAAGGTTCGCGATTTCTTCACGGCCCCGACTGCTGGTGCGGTCAAATGGGCAATGGCTGCGGCTGCGGCGATCATCCTCGTCCAGGCGGTCACCATCGGTTCGCTCGTGCCGCGGCAAGGATTTGAAGTCGCGTCGGGTGGCGGCGCAAGCAGTGGCACGACGGCGATCGTCAAATTCGTCGACGGCGCGCGGGCGCAGGACATTGCGGCCGAACTCGCCAAGCGCGGCATGGTTATCGTCGATGGGCCGAAGCCCGGCGGCACGTTCATCGTGCGGCTCAGCCCTGACAAGCTTTCGGCAAGTGACCGGGCCGCGAAAATCAGCGAACTTCGAGGCGCATCGAGCATTGTAGGCATGGTGCTTCCGTAGCAGAATGTGTCTATGTTTCTGAAACTTGGCTGCCGCAAAGGTGACGCCATGATGATTTCACGACTCTCGCATGTTGGATTGGCCACGACCCTGATCCTCGGGTTCGGCAGCGCCGCGGCGGATGCGCAGCGGTTGATGGGAAACAGAGGCGGCGGATTCGGCGGCTTTGGCGGCGGCATATCGATATCGCCGCGCGTGACACTTGATGCGCCCCGCATCGGCTCCTACGGCCAAGGCCGTACCAGCGAGCGAGTCCGCGACAAAATCGGCAAGGTGGTCGTCGACAAGCCGGGTAACAAGTATCCCGGCGGTTCTGCCAACAATGGCGGCAAGGGTGGGACGCACGATGGCCCTACGCGGCGTCCGCCCGGACAGACTGGATCCCCTGACAAGCCCAACGACCAGACGGGCAAACTGCCGCGCCGGCCGCCCGTGGTGGTGGTCGTGCCGCCGACGCGCATGCCCGATGTGACGCGCTGCCCCAAGGGCGAGGTGTGGAAACGGGGCGCATGCCGTCCTGACGGCAAACCACCTGTGATCGTCGATCTGCCGCCGCGCAAGAAGCCACCGGTCGTCGTCGTTGTCCCACCGCCGCGTAAGGCACCCATTGTGGTCGATGTTCCGCCCCGGCAATCGCCCACGACGCCTGGTGGTTCCGCGCCGCCCCGCACGCCGCCCGTTGCATTCGTCCCAATTGGTCCGCCGCCTGGTGGCCCTCCGTCGTTCGTGCCGCCGGCTCTGCCGCCGGTACCGCCAGGACCGCCGCCGTCGCTTCAAACGCTCGACATGTTCGTGCCTGACGAAGTGCTGATCACCGTTTCATCAACGGCACCGCAAACGCTCGAGGCCGACATCGCGCAGGCCTTCAACGTGGTGCTTGTCGATCGCACGCCGTTACCGCTAATCGACGTCAGGCTGGTGCGACTGCGCATCCCTGATAGCCGCACTGTGCCGGCCGTCGTGGCCGCCATTGGCACCGATCCGCGCGTGTCGCTGGCGCAGCCGAACTTCTTGTACCGGCGTAGCGGCGAGCCCGCACGTTTGCAGGCTGCCGCCGTAACTGGAATGAACCCAGGAGCCAGCATTCAATATGCTTTGGCTGCCGTGAACGTCGCTGGCGCCCAACGCTTGGCTCAGGGACGCGGCACGCGGGTCGCCGTCATAGATAGTGGCATCGACCGCAAGCATCCGGATTTTGCCGCTGCGTTGATCGAAGAGTTCGATGCGTTCGGCAGCGAAACAAAGATTGCTGAAGAGCCGGATCGCCACGGCACCGGCATTGCCGGCATCATTTCCGCGCGTGGCACCATCCTCGGCATTGCGCCTGACGCCAACCTTTTGAGCGCTCGGGTGTTCCGCGCGAAGGCTGGCCAGACGTCATCGGCCACGACCATCAATGTCATCAAGGGCATGACCTGGTCGGCCGAACGCGGCGCGCGCGTTCTGAACATGAGCTTTGCCGGACCGCGTGACTCACTGGTCGAGCGTCATGTCGATGCGGTCGTCGCGAAGGGCGTGATACCGATCGCGGCCGCCGGCAACTGGGGGCCGGGAGCGCAGGCGGCCTATCCAGCGGCTTACGACAAGGTCATCGCGGTCACCGCTATCGATGCAAATGGGCGCCTCTACGACAAAGCCAATCGCGGCGCTTACGTCGCAGTCGCGGCGCCGGGGGTCGACGTCATCGTCCCGGGCGAGGGGCGGTCACATGAATTCCAGTCGGGAACGTCGTACGCAGCCGCTCACATCAGCGGCATCATCGCCCTGATGCTCGAGGTCAATCCGGAGCTGACGCCTGCTGCAGCACGCGAAATGCTGGCAAGCGCGAGCGAAGACATGGGCGCGCCAGGGCGTGACGAGCAATACGGCTTTGGCAAAGTCGATGCCGAGCGCGCCGTGACGCTAGCTGCAAACAGCCGCACGCGGTGACGTTTCTCAGCGCGCCTGTTGCGGCAGGCGCGCCATAACCTGGCGGACGTAGTCCGCGTAGGCGGACTTGCCGAGCGTGGCGAGCCAGGGCTCAAGGTCCTGCGCCGTGATGTATCCGCGGCGCAGAGCGATCTCTTCCGGGCAGCAAATCTTCATCCCTTGGCGCCGCTCGATCGTCGCGACGAAGGTTTGCGCATCGATCAGACTGTCCGGCGTGCCGGTATCGAGCCACGCATAACCGCGCCCCATCTGACGGACCGACAGCGTTCCGGCATCGAGATATAGGCGATTGAGGTCGGTGATCTCGAGTTCGCCGCGAGCGGACGGCTTGATCTTGCGAGACAGCTCGACAACGCGATTGTCATAGAAATATAGCCCGGTGACAGCCCAGTTCGACTTGGGCGCCGCCGGCTTCTCCTCGATCGAGGTTGCGCGGCCGGTATGGTCGAACGCGACGACTCCGTACCGTTCAGGATCGCTGACTTCGTAGGCGAAGACCGTGGCGCCCGCTTCCTGCTGGGCAGCATCGCGCAACAGCTCCGGCAAACCATGGCCGAAGAAGATATTGTCGCCGAGGATCAGCGCCACGCGGTCATTGCCGACAAACTCAGCGCCGATATGGAATGCTTGAGCCAGCCCTTCTGGCTTTGGCTGGACTGCATACGACAGCTTGATACCAAATTGGCGGCCATCACCCAGCAGCGCTTCGAACAGCGGCTGGTCGTGCGGCGTCGTGATGACGAGGATGTCGCGAATGCCGGCCAGCATCAGTGTGGCCAACGGATAGTAGATCATCGGCTTGTCGTAGATCGGCAGAAGCTGCTTCGAGACCGCGATGGTCATCGGATAAAGGCGCGTGCCGCTGCCGCCTGCGAGAATGATGCCCTTCATATGCCTCTCCCCGGAACTTCGATCGCTCAAGCTTTCGGTGCGACTGGCCCGATGATCTTGTCCAATGTCGCGTCGAGATCGGCGTCGAAAGAGCCGAGCGCGATGGCATAACGGTTGCGTGCGCGTTCGATGTCTAGCACGGCATTGAGTGCGCGTTTCGCAGGCGTCGGAAACGCCGACGTCGGAACGGGATTAATGCGTGCCGTTGGACCACCACGGAGCGCACTCGCTGCCATGACGCGCCGTGCCTGCTCGTCTCGTGTCAAAACGTCGGCGCCTGCGAGGTGCAGCACGCCGCGCGGCGCGTCCGGTCCGCCTGCCACCATCCGGTCGGCAAGATCGATGAGCGCTACGGCCAATCCAGGCGAATACGTCGGCCGGCCGCGCTGATCAGCAACGATGCTCAGTTCAGGGCGCGCCTTCGCCCATTCGAGAAGCTTCTTCACGAAGTTGTCGCCCGACGGACCGAAGACCCAACTCACCCGCACGACCAAATTGTCACTGCTCGCGGCGAGCACGCGCCTTTCGCCTTCGAGTTTCGTAGCGCCGTAGTGCGATAGCGGCGCCACCGGGTCATCCTCGCGATGTTCTCCCGTGGCTCGATCCGGAAAGACCATGTCAGTCGAGACGTGGATCAGAGGAACGTTAGCGCGCGCGCAAGCCGTAGCCAAAAGGCCAGGGCCAACGGCGTTGACGGCGACGGCAAGGTCGCGTTCCGCTTCCGCTTTATCGACGGCCGTGTAGGCCGCTGCATTGATCACTGCGTCGGGTTTCAGGGACGCGAGAGCGCGTTCGATGCTTGCAGCGTCCGCGAGATCGAGCTCAGGCCGTCCCAGGCAGGATGCGGTGCGATCGGCGCGCGCACAGGCTTGCGCAAGATCCGTCGCCAACTGTCCCGCGCGGCCGACGACCAGCAATTTTGCTCCAACGGTCATGTCGAGCGGTCCTTGTGGAGGAGACCCAGCCGCTCGCCGCCGTAGACGCGGTCCCGTAAGGGGCGCCACCAGCGCTCGTTCTCCAGATACCACGTCACAGTCTTTTCGATGCCGCTCTCGAATGTCTCGTGGGCGCTCCAGGCAAGTTCCCGTTCGGCCTTCGTGCTGTCGATGGCGTAGCGGCGGTCGTGTCCTGGACGATCGGCGACGAATTCGACGAGGTCGCGGCGGGCTTTTAATTTGCCTGATGCGGGAAGCGGGCAGCGCTGATCGAGCGCATCGCAAATGCGATGCACCACGTCCAGATTGCGGCGCGGTTCGCGGCCGCCGATGTTGTACGTTTCGCCGACGCGGCCGCGTTCGACAGCCGCGACCAACGCGCGGACGTGGTCGTCGACGTAAAGCCAATCGCGCTCCTGCTGGCCGTCGCCATAGACAGGCAACGCTTTGCCTTCGAGCGCATTCAGGATGATGAGCGGGATGAGCTTTTCCGGGAAATGACGCGGGCCGTAGTTGTTCGAGCAGTTGGTAATGACCACCGGGAGCCCATAGGTGTGATACCAGGCGGACGCCAAATGATCCGCGGCGGCTTTACTCGCTGAGTATGGCGAGCGCGGATCGTACGGCGTCGTTTCGACAAAGAACGCGCCTGGTTCGAGCGAGCCGTAGACTTCGTCGGTGGACACGTGGAGGAAGCGGAAGGCGTCGCGAGCGGCGCTGTCGCGTTTACTCCAGTAGCCCCGTGCGGCTTCGAGCATCGCATGCGTGCCAACGACGTTTGTCGCGATGAATGCTGCCGAGCCGGTGATCGAGCGATCGACATGGCTCTCTGCTGCAAGGTGCATGACGACATCGGGCATTGCTTCAGCGAATGCACGGTCCATCGCCGCGCGGTCGCAGATATCCGCCTCGACAAAGCGGTACAGAGCGTTGTTCTCGATCCCGGCAAGCGATGCGCGATTGGCGGCGTACGTCAGCTTGTCGACATTGGTGACGCGCCAACCGAGATCGCGCACCAGATGGAGGACCAGCGCCGAGCCGATGAAGCCGCAACCGCCGGTCACCAATGCATGCCGCTTCATCGGCCATCCCCTTCATAGACGAATGGCGATGTAAAATCGGCGAAGTGCGGCAATTGCTTGTCGCGGCCAGACACGGTGGCAGCGGAAACGTCCACGGGCCAGCGAATGCCGAGCTCGTCGTCGTGCCAGAGCACGCCGCCTTCAGCGGCCGGCACGTAATAATCAGACACCTTGTATTGGACTTCGGTGGCGGGCTCGAGCGTCACGAAGCCATGCAGAAATCCGATCGGCACGAGCAGCTGAGCCCAATTTTCAGCCGACAGTTCCGCTGTCACATGACGACCGTACGTCGGAGAGCCGACGCGGATATCGACGGCGATATCGAGAATGCGCCCATGAGTGACGCGCACGAGCTTGTGCTGCGCGTGGGGTGGCGCCTGCATGTGAAGACCGCGAACGGTACCCGTTTTCTCGGAGCGTGAATGGTTGTCCTGCACGAACACGCTCGGCAAGCCGGCAGCCGCCAAATCGCGATCGCAGAACGTCTCGGAGAAGAAGCCGCGGTTGTCGCCGAACCGCCGCGGCGTCACGCGGACGACGGCGGGGATCTCCAGGCGCTCGATGTTCAGCCGGTCGTTTCCTTCAGACATCGGTTCCGCCAATTCTGCCAAGACATTAGGTCCTCGCCATGAATATTCGCCGGCGCTGGACTGTCAGTTCGAACGGCGTTATAGCGAGCGCTCGACAGACCGGTAAGGTGTCTTACGCTAAACCGGACGCGCTCGCAGTGGCCGGCTTAGCTCAGCGGTAGAGCAGCGGTTTTGTAAACCGAAGGTCGGGGGTTCAATCCCCTCAGCCGGCACCAGCAAAATCAAAGACTTCCTACGCTGAATGTCATGCTCACCACGTTTTTTTCGGGGTGGTTCGTGAGTTTGTCTGCCGTGGGAGATCGCGATACCATTGGTCATTCGATAACCCTCGGTCGAGCGGAATTCCAAATTCATGCCACAAGCCATCGCGCCTCTTGGGCTACCGGACGGCATTCGAAGCAGAGTCGTCGACGGCGTTAATGGGCTGTCGGTGCACATCTTGGAGGCCGGCTTTTCGGCACCTGCTCGCCCGCTTCTTCTCCTGCTGCACGGATTTCCGGAACTCGCCTACTCTTGGCGCCGGGTGATGCTGCCGCTCGCCGAGGCTGGCTTTCATGTCGTCGCGCCAGATCAGCGCGGATACGGACGGACGACCGGGTGGCAACCAGACTTTGACCAAAGCCTGCGGCCATTTTCAGTTTTGCGGTTGGCAGCCGACGCGCTCGCCGTCGTTTATGCACTCGGTCACGACAAGGTTTCGGCTGTCATCGGCCATGACTTTGGATCGCCGGTAGCGGCTTGGTGTGCCCTGACGCGCCCAGATGTATTCACCCGGGTCGTGCTGATGAGCGCGCCTTTTGCCGGTCCACCGAACCTAGTGCCAGGTGCTACCGCTTCTGCGGCCCTTCAACCGCGCGAAGCTCTCGAGGCTGCACTTGCCGCACTTCCCGTCCCGCGCAAGCACTATCAGCACTACTTCTCAACGCGCGCTGCCAACACCGATATGATGCAAGCGCCACAAGGCTTGGCGAACTTTCTGCGCGCGTATTTTCATTCCAAGAGCGCAGATTGGGCCGGCAATCAGCCCGTCCGGCTGCATGATGGGTCGGCCGCCCAGCTCTCACGGATGCCGGCGTACTACATCATGGAGCAGACAAAGACGATGCCGGAGAGCGTCGCGCCAATGATGCCTGATCTCGCGACGATCGCAGGCTGCACTTGGCTTCCGGATCACGAGCTGGACGTCTACGCAGCGGAATTTCGCAGGACGGGATTCCAAGGAGGTCTCAATTGGTATCGGGCGCGATACGACGCCGACGTCACTGCCGATGAAAAACTGTATGCCAATCGCACCATCGATGTTCCCGCTCTCTTTATTGCAGGCGAGGCCGATTGGGGCGTCCATCAGGTCCCGGGCGCGTTCGAACGCATGCAGACGACGAGCTGCCGTCAGTTCGCGGGCAGTCATTTAATAGAGGGCGCCGGCCATTGGGTCATGCAGGAGCAGCCGGCTCACGTGGCAGCAACCATTGTCGAATTTCTAAAGTCCGCGTGACGGTCACTCGTCACTCCATCTGCCAGCCGACTATCAGTGCGGGCATGGAAAGCAATTCACCACTCTAGATTGCGTCTTATTGAATTTACCACTCGTTGATTTTGGTGCTTGTAGTATGCGCGGCATGCAACCAATGTCGCTACGATTGATTTTGTCCATAGCAAGCAAATCGAAGACGAATGTCATGAGACGCGACAGGGACTCTGCGGACCAAGCAAAGCTTGCTGTCCCGTCGGCACCCGCCTTGGCTGCCAGCTACGAAGATTGGCTCGGGTACCTCCGCAAGCTCGAACGCACGGAACCCTACGAGGCCCCGGAGCTCCAAGATGCCCGGCGCGCGGCACGCGCGATCGTGCGGCAGAAGCACGGCTTTGGCCCGAAGCTCAAGTCGAACAGCTTCAAGGCATTCGACTTCGACCGTTGCAGGCGCGACCGCGAGAGCAATGATCTGTCGTGATTGCGTGACGCAGCCCGAGCTATTCAAGCGAATTTAAGACTTGCAGTGTACAAATGTTCCGACTGTCCTTGCAGGGGCCGGCAATGAGTCATTCGACGCCCACACACTTGACCTCGCACGAGCTGTCCGCTCTCGCTTATATCGTATCGGCACGCCATGTTGCCGAGATGTCGGACGAGTTTTGGGAGGCTTTGGCTTCGCTGCGCAAGCGCGGTTTGGTGGCTTTTCGCTGTGGCCATTGGATCGCAATGACAGGTCCGATCCTGCAACTGAGCCAGTCCAGCGCAACCGAAATGGCCCAGGAAGCAAACGCGTAGTGGCCGACGGCCGACCGACCACCCCTATCCAGCTCGTGGATCAGCAATAGCCCATAGCAATTGCCTTTTAAGGCTCACGGGCAGGTGCGTCGAAGCGCGCCGTCGCATTGATCAGATATCACCGTCCTGTTTCAACCACCGTACGGCCGTACGGAATGCTGCCAATGTGTCGGAAACCTCAGCGTCACTGTGCGTCGCAGACACCATTCCGCCCGGCGATCCCATGAAATCAACGCCATTTGCGATCATGGCTATCCGAAGCCTATGCGCGAGGTCCGTGCTGCGGGCGCCTTTCAATCCAGCGAAGCCCAGTGTCAACGGGTCGAACGTGGCGGGGTCGATCGGCAGCTTCCTTGGATTCATGAAGATCAGGAACGTGGACGACTCGCCATACACGCCCCAAGCGACGCCCTCTTCGACAAGGATCTTCCTAAGTCCATCTCTGAGGTCACTGGCGACGCGATCAGCCCGCTCGCACGCATCCTCGCGTTCGATGATCCCGAGCGTTGCAAGAGCGGCAGCCGCGCAGATCGGATTCGCGTTGTACGTTCCTTGATGCCCGATTTTCTCGCGCATTGCTCTCGCCATCGCCGCCGCATCCAACTGATCAAGGACATCGGCCCGCCCCGCGACCGCTCCACCCGGCATGCCGCCGGCAACGATTTTAGCGAGCACACAGATATCTGGCTTGATCCCAAATCGCTTCTGGGCGCCGCCACGCGACCATCTGAATCCTGTTATGACTTCATCGAAAATAAGCAGGACTCCATAGCGTTGTGTGATCTCTCTCAAGCTCTCGAGGTAGCCCGCCGGCAACGGCACCTGTCCCCAACTCGCGCCGGACGGCTCCAAAAGGACTGCCGCAACGTCATCCCGCGCGGCCAGCTCTTGCTCGACACGAGCAGGATCATCGGCCGGCAGCAAGATCGTCTGCTCAACGAGCGCGGGCAGAATTCCGGCGGGAACCCCACCGTCGAAATGAGACATCGAGCCGGAGGCTACGGCATCGTGCCAGCCATGAAAATGGCCAACGAAGCGAATGATCTTTGACTTCCCGGAGTGCGCGCGGGCCAATCGGAGCGCGAGGTGCGATGCCTCTGTACCAGACGACGTGAAGCGCACGCGCTCAGCGCAGGGGATTAGACGGTTCACTTGTTCTGCCCATGCGACTTCGAGTTCGTGGGCTGAGCCAAAATGGGTGCCAATCTCAATCTGCTTCTGAACTGCATCAACCACGGCAGGGTGACCGTGCCCCATCAAGAGCGCGCCGTGTCCTCCAAAATAGTCGACATACTCATTGCCATCGACGTCCCACTTGCGTGGCCCAGACGCTCGCGCCGCATAGATGGGGTAGGGCTTCAGAGTCCGCGCATCATGCGTGAGGCCGGCAGGGATGACCTTTGAAGCGCGCTCGAAAAGGGCGGCGGAGGCTTTTGTGCGCTTGCGGAATTCTGCCTCGATCTTGGAGTTGGTTGCCGTGTGTTGTGCGGTGCCCATGACGCTGCTCCCTTGGCATTGGAAGAGCGTAGCTGCCAACGCTGGGCTAGCCAAGTTTCAAGCATGCAAGGCAGATCACCGGACCGATGAGATCAAACGCGGAGCCCAACTGGATGGGCGCTACACCGCGCTGCGTTTGGCCAAACGGCGATAGCGTTCGAGACTGTTCTCGAGATGAACGCGCATAGCTTTGCGTGCCCGCGTGGCATCGCCCTTCCTGATCGCAGCAGCAATTTCCGCATGTTCAGCCTGAATGCGCGCGAGATATGCGGTTTGTTCGCTGCCGGATATCGCCGACCGGATGCTCTGGCGTGGAATGACGTGGGCGCCGAGGAACGTCAGGAACGACGTTAGATGCTTATTACCGGTGGCCCTTGCGAGCGACTGGTGGAACGCGAAGTCCTCGGCGACGGCGGATTCGCCCGCCGCAATAGCTCGATCGATGGCGGCAAGACTGCGCTCGATCGTCTTGATCGCCGCTGCGTTGGCGCGCACCGCCGCCAGAGCCGCGACCTCGACCTCGACCGCAAGCCGCAGCTCCATCACCGCAAGCACGTCCTCGATCGTGGACATGCAGTCGGGATCAATGCGAAACGGGATGCGCGTCGCGTCATGGGCGACAAACGCACCGGAGCCTTGGCGTGTTACAACGAGACCATCCGCCCTCAACGCCGCAACGGCTTCACGAACGACCGTCCGGCTGACACCCATGGCATCCATGAGTTCCCATTCGGCCGGCAAGCGCGAACCAGGCGGGAGTTTGCCGCTCGAAATCAGGGCAGCTATGCGCTCGGCTACTTCGGCGGTACGGTTGCGCTGTGGTGCGAGGGGCGCAAGTAGCGATCTATTGTCAGGTATTGCCATCGCTGCTAATTTGTCCGGGTGTCCGGTCATCGTACAACTTTTCTAGCACCGGTCCATCATGGAAACAAGCTGCTCAAGCGCGACGAAGAGCGCGCGGCGCAACGAGGAAACGATCAGAAGGAGACCACCAACCATGAAGCGTCGCGACTTTCTCCGCGCCAGTGCGGCCACGGCGGCACTTGGAGTGACTACGGCAGCAGGCATTCTTCCTGCAGCAGCGCAAGCTAAGATGGTCCTCAAGGCGACCGACGTGCATCCGACCGGTTATCCGACGGTTGCGGCCGTTGAAGCGATGGGCAAGAAGCTCGAAGCAGCCACGAACGGCCGCATCTCGATCCAGATGTTTCCGTCGATGCAGCTCGGCGGCGAGAAGGAGATGATCGAGCAGGCGCAGGTCGGCGCCCTGCAGATCGCCCGCATTTCCGTTGGCCCCATGGGTCCGCTAGTTCCCGAGTTCAACGTCTTCAACCTGCCGTTCGTCTTCCGTGACGTCGCTCACATGGAGAAAGTAATCGACGGTGAGATTGGCCAGGAATTGCTCACCAAACTCACGAACCATCCAACGTCCGGCTTGATCGGCCTGTGCTACATGAATGCCGGCGTGCGGAACGTCTACAACTCTAAGAAGCCGATCGGCGAACTCGCGGATCTCAAGGGTCTCAAGATCCGCATGATGGGCAATCCGCTGTTCGTCGACACGATGAATGCGCTCGGCGGCAACGGTGTTGCCATGGGCTTCGACCAGCTTATCAATGCGATGCAGACCGGTGTCGTCGATGGTGCCGAGAACAACGAGCCGAGCTTCGAGTCCGGTCAGCACTATCGCTATGCCAAGTACTATTCGAAGACGGGCCACCTGATGATCCCAGAAATCCTCGTTTTCTCGAAGTTGAGCTTCGAGAAAATGTCGAAGGAGGATCAGGCGCTCATCATGAAGGTTTCCAAGGAGGCGCAGCAAGAGCAGCGCAAGCTTTGGAACGAGCGCGAAGCGCAGAGCCTCAAGAAGATGATCGAGGCCGGCACGGTCGTGAACGATGTCAAGAACAAGCAAGCGTTTCAAGACGCGGTAAAGCCCGTATGGGACAAGTACGGCGCACAGCACAAGGCACTCATCGAGCGAATTAACGCGGTGAAGTGAGCGATCTGACCATGGCGGCGTTCTCTGCAGGACAACTGCGAGCGCCGCCATGATTATGCGGTCAGGGGGATTGTGATGAAGAACGCCTATTTTGCCTTTATGGAATGGCTGAGCTACGCCTGCGTACTCGTCGCAGGGCTCGCGCTGATCACCATCACGATCATCATTCCTTACGGCGTTTTTACGCGTTACGTCTTGAACAGCGCGTCGTCCTGGCCCGAGCCGCTCGCTATTCTTCTGATGATCGTGCTGTCGTTTCTTTCGGCCGTCATTTGCTATCGCGAGCACCTGCATATCAGCGTCGGCATGCTGCCCAACGCCCTGTCGGGGACAGGACAGAAGGCGCTCGGCTTCGTCATCGAGCTTTGCATGCTGTCGACGAACGTCTTTCTCGTTTGGTACGGGATCAAGCTCGTTCAAAAGACTTGGTTCCAGTCCATCGCGGAATTCCCGATCGTTTCGGTCGGCGTGTCCTATCTGCCAGTCCCGATCGCCGGCTTCGTTACGGCTCTGTTCATCATCGAACGCGTTATGAAGGGCAACTGGTTCCCTCCGCCGCCCACCGAGGACGAACTCGCTCACGGCTCAATCTCATCGGAGTGAGGAAACGCACATGGACGCGCTCGTACTCATTGGCGGCTTCACGGTACTCTGCCTACTCGGCATGCCTGTGGCCTACGCTCTCGGACTTGCGGCCGTACTCGCGGCACTCTGGATGGGCATCCCACTCGAGGCAATCGCGCTGAAGACGTCCGACGGCATGGACGATTTCCCGTTGCTGGCGGTGCCGTTCTTCATTCTCGCTGGAGCGATCATGGGCGAGGGCGGCATGGCCGCGCGCCTCATCAATCTTGCCAAAATTTTCGTCGGGTTCATTCGCGGCGGCTTGGCGCTTGTCAAC
Source organism: Hyphomicrobiaceae bacterium (assembly GCA_033812735.1). Lineage (GTDB taxonomy): Bacteria > Pseudomonadota > Alphaproteobacteria > Rhizobiales > Hyphomicrobiaceae > JABFRJ01. The sequence continues at coordinate 40,773 of JAPXTA010000003.1, forward strand.
CTGCTCGCTTCCACCATGTTCGGCGCTATTTCCGGCTCGTCCGTTGCCGATACCGCCTCGATCGGCTCGGTGATGATCCCGCAGATGATCAAAAGCGGCTATCCGCGCGTGTTTGCGGCAAGCGTCACCGTTTCGGGTTCGTTGCAACCTCTCCTCATCCCACCTTCACATAACATGGTGATCTATTCACTGGCCGCCGGTGGGTCGGTGTCCGTGGCTCATCTCTTCATCGGCGGCATCATCCCGGGCTTACTTCTCGGCGCCTCGCTGATGGCGCTCGTGCTCGTCTATGCGTACCGCTACAAGCTCCCGAAGGGCGATGCCATCGGCGCAAGCGAGGCACTTAAAATCGCGCTCGATGCCGTGTGGGGTCTGGTCACCGTCATCATCATCATGGGCGGAATCCTGTCGGGCATCTTCACCCCGACTGAGAGCGCCGCGATCGCCTGCGTATGGGCCTTCTTCGTCACCATGTTCATCTACCGCTCCTACAAATGGAGCGAGTTGCCGGTGCTGATCGGACGGGTTGTCCGAACTGTCGGCATGGTGATGATCATGATCGGGTTCTCGGTCGCATTCGGCTATATGATGACTCTGATGCGCATTCCCGCGATGGCAGCGGAGTTCTTCGCCAGCCTCACGTCCGACAAGTACATGTTCCTGCTGTACGTCAACGTGCTACTGCTGGTGCTCGGCACGTTCATGGATCTCGCGCCGATGCTGCTGATCTGTACGCCCGTTTTCATGCCCATCATCAAGAAGTACGGCATCGATCCCGTTCACTTCGGCATCGTCATGATCTTCAATCTTGGGATCGGGCTGCTCACGCCGCCGGTCGGGCCGACACTTGCGGTTGGTTGCGCGATCGCGAAGATCTCGATGGAGCAGCTCTCTCGAGGCGTTATGGTGTTCTATATTCCAATGCTGTTCGTGCTCGGACTCATCACCTACTTCCCGTCGTTGACGCTTTGGCTGCCGAATCTGTTGCTCGGCAAATAAGTACGGCGGCGCCAACGGGGCGCCGCCATGTCGCGTTTCATCAAAATGTCTCAGGCAATTGCCGGCCGTATGGACGTCACGTTGACGGCCGCCTCTATCACCGCACCTATTCGGAGCAGCATAGGGTCCTCGAAGGGTCTGCCGACGAGCTGGACGCCGAGCGGCAACTTATCGCTTGTGAAGCCGACGGGGACCGAGAGTGTCGGGCTTCCTGTCAGGTTCCATGGAATCGTCTGAATCGGCCAGACGGGTGCAGCATCGGTCGGCTGGTCTGCGAACTTCGGTGCAGGCACCAAAGCAGGGACGGTCATGAGGGCATCGTAGCGCGTCAACACATCACGATTGAGCGTTTCAGTCAGTTGTGCGCGGACACGGAATGCCTGGGTCAAGTCTGCGGACGTCAAGAACGCACCCGCCATCAGGCGGAAATACGTGTACATTGCGTAATCGCGAGGCCGTGTGGCGAGATCGTGTTCATGGACCGCGTACGCTTCAGCATTCAAGATGATGCGACCGGCGGCATTGAAAAGATCATAGTCCGGCAGAACCACATCCTCGACGATGGCGCCTGCTCGGCGGAGTACCTCGGCCGCCGTATCGACTGCCGCTGCCACTTCCGGCACAAGCGCTTCCTGTCCTTCGTAGAACGTCCGCGAAATGCCGATCTTTAGACCCTGCACGCCCCAACCAAGACTGCGCGTAAAATCGAGGGCTGGCACGTCGGCACTCGCCGGATCGAGCGGATCGTGTCCCGAAATCACATTCATTGTGAGGGCAGCATCTTCGATCGTCCATGCGAGCGGTCCGCAATGATCGAGTGTGTACGAGAGCGGAAAAACGCCGCGTCGTGACACCAGACCGTACGTTGGTTTCAAGCCGACCGTGCCGCACCAAGCGGCCGGACCGCGAATCGAGCCGCCGGTGTCCGAGCCCATCGCCATGCGACACAAGCCGGCGGCGACGGCCGCAGCGGAGCCAGACGAGGAGCCGCCTGGCGCGTGGTCCGTATTCCAAGGATTGCGCGCGGGCGGGAATGGGAGATCGAAGGACGGGCCGCCGATTGCGAATTCATGCGTCGCGAGTTTGCCGAGGAGTACGCCGCCGCCCTCTCGCAGTTTTCTTGCAACGATGCTGTCTGCCTTGGGAACTATGTCCTGTCGGAGTTTCGAGTGGCACGTGGTTGCGATGCCCTCGGTGTCGTAGATGTCCTTGAGGCCGTAGGGGATTCCTTGAAAGGGGCCCCGGTCATGCCCCGCCGCGAAGGCGGCGTCAGCGGCGTCAGCGTCCGCTAGTGCCCGCTCATGCGTCACAACGATGAACGCGTTCAGTTTTGGATCGATCGACCCTATGCGGCGCAAGGCGTCCTCAGTGAGGGCTCGCGACGACGTCTTGCCTTGCCGCAGGGCGCGGCCGGCCTCTGCGATCGAGAGTTCGTGCAATGCGGTCATCTTAAGCTCCGCCTTTGCGCGCCGGCAGATACGCCATCAGCGAGAACGTATTCGACGGCTCATCAACTGCGGTGAGCGGCCGCTTTCGCACAGCGGCGGCCTGCCGTTTCGCGTCGGCATAGGCGAGATACAAGCCGCGGCGGCGGTCGGGCGCTATCTGATGGCCGATCCGCTTCAGCAGAGCTTCGAACTCAAGGTCACTTTCAGGGGATGCTCCCGGCGTCTGGTTGTCGGCGTTTGTCATGTAGCGTCCTGCAGGTCTGTCCTGATGACACGATTAGCGCGATGAGTATGGCCGAGCGGGAAGTCGTTACACAGGCGCGGAATGAATGGCGCCCAAGCCGTGCCGGTATGGCTCCCGATGACCAACACGGCTCCGATAAGCCGGAAGCAGACCGTTCCGCATAGGGTGATGCTTCAAGAGGCCGGCTGCCGCACGGCACAGTTCGCGACGGGGCAGGACAATCAGTTTGACCGTCGGCATGGGGTCTAGTATGGAACTCGCCAGCCGAAAGGCTGGCGGAGCGTAGCGCAGCCTGGTTAGCGCACCAGTCTGGGGGACTGGGGGTCGGAGGTTCAAATCCTCTCGCTCCGACCAATTAAATCAAAGGGTTACATCGGCTGCCTCGACGATCGAAGGCGATCGGGTGGCCGTTGTGCAGCCATTTTGATGCGAAGATCCTGCCGTCCGTACCGGACTGCGGCGGAACAGGACCACGGCGGCTTTCGGACAATAGTGGTGGCGAAGTGATCGGCCGGCGCCGGTAGATTCTGCCGTTGCCCAACCCTGCTTGAGGCGTTGCGGTCTAGGCATACGCGGTAAGACTGCGACCGGCCCACCAATTGACGCATTTTTCACCGGCGTCGCCCCTGTCGTCTGCCGCCAGTTTGCGCGGGTCAAACGTGCTGCCGCGCTTGGGTTGGATCGACGCTCGACATGTCGCGATCTTCAAAGCGGTCTTGAAGAAGAGCCCTTGTCCTTGCGAGGCGCTCTTCCAATTCAAGGACATCAGAAACGGTTATGCGCTCCCCACGGGCGGCGTGGTCCTCGATGTATTCGCACATCGCGCTTACCCGCACCGCGCCAATGTTGGAGCTCAGTGACTTCAAGGCATGTGCTGCACTCGCAATCGCACGACTTTCGCCGCCTAACGACGCCTTGAGTGCATCCAGCAAGCCCGGCGTCTGATCGACGTAGATGCGCACGACTCTTTGGAGGAGATCCAGCCCAGGCGTTTGCAGGGCCGCAATGGAAGCGAGAACGCTTTCATCGATCAGATTCGGCGGGTCGCCGGCAGATTCTTGAACGGGGGGCGCGGCCTCGTGTTGACGAGCGGTCGGACGGTTCTCAAGCCAACGAGCGAGGCAGCGATCCAGATCGGCCAATGTGAAAGGCTTGGCCAAGTGCTCCGACATACCTGCGTCGCGCCAAGCTTCAGCCTTTTGCCCCAGCACGTTTGCTGTCAGCGCGATGATGGGGATCGGGTTCCGGCGATTTTCGATTTCCCACTTCCGCAGTTCTCGTGCCGCCTCATACCCGTCCATGACCGGCATGCTGCCGTCCAAAAAGATCAGATCAAAATTGCTGCTCTTCGCGGCTTCAAATGCCTTCGCACCATTTTCTACGCTGGTCGTCAGGATGCCATACCGGGCAAGCGCCGCCTCGAGAATTTCCCGATTGACGAGATTGTCGTCCGCTGCGAGCACTTTGATGCCCACATACGACGGCCTGTCGCGAACAGCCTGCTTCCGTTCGTGATTATCGTCAGACAACGGCTCGTTGCAGAACTTCGCAACATCCCGTGCGGATCTCTCCCCGCCAAAGGGGGCTTGAAGAGCCAGGACGCGACAATCGCGGGGGCACTGCTTTGGCCGCTTTGCGCCGGGAAGGAGGATCACCCCTGGGGCGCTTTGCTGACGCGGCCATTCTAGTTGCTCGTCCGATGGCGCGGCGCCAAGGAAAAGAATGTCAGAGCTAGTCAATGAAGTCACAGAAGCTTCTTCGAGGCCCAGCCGAGCTGCCAGAGCATGAGCAGCCTCCGCCATGATCGGCAGCCCGTGACTGACGGCGTATTTCTTGCCCGCAATTTTCGGAGACGCACGTGGAACGAGTGACGGCACCCCGGCCGGCAGCTGGACCTCAAACATAGATCCTACACCGCAAGTACTCTCTACCTTTATCTGCCCTCCCATCGCGGCCGCGAGACGGTGACAGATCGCCAAGCCAATCCCCGTGCCACCATATTGGCTGGCAATAGACGCGTCCGCCTGAGTGAAGGGCTTGAACAGTAACGCCAGCTTATCCGGCTCGATGCCCATGCCAGTATCGCGAACGGCGATCGACAACCGGGGCTGCGCAGCGCCACTCTTGCTGAGAGATACTTTGACCTGCACGCCACCCGTCGCGGTGAACTTGAGAGCATTGCCGACTAGATTCGAGAGGATCTGCCGTAGGCGCAGTGGGTCCAAGCGAACCTGAGCCGGCACTCCCTCTTCGACAACACAAGCGATGTCCAAACCGCTCTTGGCGGCTCGATCAGCAAACACCAGCAGGACGTCCTCGACGAGCTCGACCGGATCGAAGGCAACTGCCTCCATCTCCATTTTCCCCGCCTCGATCTTCGAGAGATCGAGGATATTGTTGATCAGGGAGAGCAAGGTTCGGCCCGAACCCAGAATGACGTCGCAGTGTCGCTTCACCGCGCGGGTGGATGCCTCCTCGGCAAGCAGCTCAGCCGTCACCAAGAGGCCATTCAGTGGCGTCCGGATCTCATGTGACATCGTCGCAAGGAACTCCGACTTTGCCGCATTGGCTTTGTCGGCAGCATTGCGCGCGTCCACCAGCTCTCTCGTCTGGCGCGCGACTTCATCGACAAGTTGGTCACGGTGGCTGCGGATCTGCTCGTCTCGATGGCGCACTTCTCGCATCATGTGATTGAAGTCGTCGACCAGCGCGCCAACCTCGTTGTCCGTGGTTTTCTGCAGCGTTTGGGCATAGTCGCCCGTCGACTTGATGTGTGTTGCTACCTGCGCCAACTCGAGAATTGGCCTCGTGATCGACGCTTGAAGACGTCGAGATCCGACAACGGCGATGAGAGCCGCTACCAGTCCAACGAGCAGCGCATCTCGCGCGCTCAAAAGAAGTGAATTCCGAAGCTCGCTGACGTCAGCAATGATTACAATCTGGCCGACGACCTCGCCACCATTCACTACCGGCCTGGCGATGAGCATCGTCCCTTGCCGAAGGGAGGTCCAGACGCTCAGCTCTCGCCCCTCGTCGAGGCCGCGCCGACCATCATCGACCATTATTCCGGAACCGAACTCATAGAGTCTGTTACCCTCCGTGTCTGCGGCGAGAACATACTTCACGAAGGGAAACGACCGTGCGCTGTTGAGCGCGACGGCTATGCTTCTTTGGTCACGTGCCCTGACTGCACTGGAGGCTGTCGCGCCCAGGGTCTCGGCGATTCCGACGAGGATGTCAGATTTGACGGCAAGTCTTTGTTGGGCATCCCGCCAAGCAGCCGCACCAGCTCCGAGCAGGCTAGCAATGGCAACAGCCAAAACCACCAGTCGGGACAGCTCTCTACCGATCGATGTGCGACGGACGCTGCGCGAAAGCATACCAAGAACTGACGGGTGGTGATTTCCAACACCCGAATGTACCGCTGCAGTGTTTAGGTAGGTTTAATTAACAGCATCTGGCCCGGATTGACCTGCGCACTCTTACCAATTGGTTCCAGCTCGTCCCAAAAACAATCCGATCTCGGCCACCTGACGTTTTGTTCAATATTTATTAGGTTTGCGACAAGCGGATTGTTGTCGTCTTTGCGTTCTATCCGTATCCACTTCAATCATGGCTAGGCTTACGACTCGTCGCTTCTTTGCTCGATCGTGGATGCAAGCTCGTCTGTCGCTTCTTGGTGCGATCGACGGCTCGGTGTCTCACGTCATGGCGATCGCTTTTCCGGTGCTGCTGCTTCTCGCAGGCGGTCTCATCGACTACACGCAGTCCCTGACGCAGAAACGGCGGCTTCAGGATATTGCAGACAAGGCGGCTATCGCTGCGGCGCGCGAACTCGGACTATCCGACGCGAAGCAAGAAAATGTGCCGGAGGTTGTTGCGGCGGTCGTCGCTTCGATGATGGCGGCCAATGGCCGTGGCGACAGCAGGCCCACGCTGAAATCGACCGTCACCAACCAGCCGTTGGAAGTGGCAGTTTCGGCGACGCAGACAGTGGCGTCGCTATTTGGCTCGGGCTTTGGATTCCTGCCAACCAACATCACGGTCAACTCGGTTGCGCGGATTGTCGGGCAGCCCAACATCTGTGTTCTGGGCCTCGATCCCGCTGCAAACGGTACAATCTCGCTCGAGAAAGACGCAAAAGTCACGGCACAAAACTGCGCGGTGTTCTCAAACTCGCGGCACGTGAATTCGATCCAGTCGAAGAATAGCGCCGTGCTCAGCGCCAGCCTGATTTGTGCAGCGGGCGGGAAAGACGGCACCAAGGGAAACTTCACTCCTGATCCACTGACGGATTGCCCTTCGTTTGACGACCCGCTGGCGAGTAGGCCAGAACCGCAAGCAGGCTCTTGCGATCCATCCCTGCCGACGCAATTGGGGCCTGGCGACTACCGGCTTTCGCCTGGAACTTACTGCAAAGGCCTTACGCTGCTTCAAGGGGCCAGCGTCACTCTCGACCCGGGCATCTACTCGTTCGTCGGTGGGCCGCTGCAAGTTTCGGATGGCGCGCGGCTCAAGGGCAACGGGGTCGGCCTCTATTTCAGCGGCGATATGGCGGTGCTTCAATTCGACCGCCTGTCGAGCATCGATTTGTCGGCGCCTACTGCGGGACAAATGGCCGGATTGCTGGTGTTCGAGTCGCGGGCTCAACCGCAGACACTGACACACAAGATCCTCAGTGATGACGCCCGCACACTGCTTGGGACGATATATCTCTCGCGGAACAGACTGCATGTGGATGCCAACAAGCCGATTGCCGACAAATCCGCCTACACGGCGATCGTCGCGCGAATGCTTACTCTCTACGGCGGTCCAGAACTGGTCCTGAACGCCAATTATGGGATTACCGACGTTCCGGTCCCAGAGGGCATCAAGGGAGCGGGCCAACCAATCCGGTTGGTGCGGTAGAGATGCTGGTGTCGCAAGAAGCAGCGCTCAGGTCGGTCTTGATCGTCGACGACGATCCCATCTTCGTCGAGCTTGCGACTGCCGTCATGCAGTCCATTCCGATGCACGTTTTTCGGGCAGAGGACGGTCTCACCGCCCTCACCTTGCTCAAAGGCCGAGCATTCGACGTTGCCCTTGTCGATCTCGATTTGCCACATATCGACGGATTCCGTCTGATTGCATTGGCGCGCTCAATGGTCACTGGGCGACGGATGCAGATTGTAGTAGTAACCGCCAGCAAAGATCCCTCGGATCATCACGATGCCTTGTCCGCTGGCGCCGACGCGATTGAAACAAAGCCAGTAAACTGGGCGCGTTTGACCGGTCGCATTGGCCCCGTAGCTTCCGCTTGAGTGCGGCCGTGCGGCATTGCCGCGTGGAGCATTCTGATGACTAAGGCAAATGTGGGCAGCAGACGACACCGTGTCTTGATCGTCGATGACGATCCGTTGTTCGTTGAACTCATGAAGGCCGTCTTGCAGCGCGAGTGCGCTCACTGGGAGTTGATGACCGCATTCGACGGTGAGGCCGCGCTGCGCATCATCGGCGCTTCAACAACGCGGCCGTCGATCGTTTTTTGCGACATCAACATGCCGAGACGCGACGGGGTCGAGTTGCTCGAAGAACTCGCGCGTATCGCTCCGAATTTGCCGATCGTTTTGGTGTCCGGCGCGGGTTCAGCGATACTGCGATCAACCGAGGCGCTTGCGACAGCCAACGGCCTCAATGTACTGGGCGCATTTCGCAAGCCGCTAGATTTCGATGCTTTTGGCGCGTTCGTGAGATCGATCGCCGCGAACGCGTGAGTACGCAGCTGGCGTAGATCGCTTGAACGCTGAGGCCCGCATCGCCGATATTCGCAAAGTTCCTTCGAGGGTGGTCTGCGGCATAGCAGACTAAGGCCAGACTCAACTGCGACCGCCGTTGACTTGAAGTATTTCGCCGCTAATCCAGGCGGCCTGATCGCTGGCGAGAAACAGGGTCGCGTTTGCGATGTCATCGGCTGTCCCGAGACGGCGTGTGTGAATTCCATTGATCAAACGAGCCTGACCTTCCGGACCATAGCTCTGCCATTGCTTTTCGCTCGAGGGATTGGAGCGGACGAAGCCTGGCGCGACGGCGTTGCAGGTAATGCCGTGGGGGCCGAGATCTTGCGACAGTTGCTTCGTCAGGCCGACGAGGGCGTGTTTCGCGGCGGTGTAGGCTTGGATGCCGGTGAGGCTCGGGCGGAGCCCTGCGCCCGACGTGATGTTGACGATACGTCCGTATTTCGACGCTTGCATCGGTGCGGATGCAGCCTGCGCGAGCCAGAAGGCACCGTCGAGATTGGCTTCGAAGATCACGCGCCAGTCGCCTGGCTGGACCTCGGCAATAGGGCGCCCGACCTGACCGCGGACGCCACCAGCAGCATTGACGAGAATATCGAAGCGGCCAGCTTTTTGGGCGATACTGGCGACGACGCGATGAGCCGCATCACGATCGGAAACGTCGAGAACGTGCGGCGTCATTCCTTCGCTCGCAGCGAACCGGCCCACGCCATCGGCGTCGAGGTCGGCGATGTGGACTATCGCGCCGGCTGCTTTCAGGCCGCGCGCAATGGCTTGGCCGATGCCTTGCGCGCCACCGGTAACGAGTGCGACGCGGTTATCGAAACGGATGTGCATGTGTTGCGTCCTGGCGTTCTGCGGACTTGGCCGCCTCTCAAGTGCTTTTCAATGGCAAGCAGCGATGAGTTCTTCAAACGTTGCGAACGACATGGGTTTGCGTCCGTCCTCAATGTCGTGGATCAGCGCGACAAGTTTCGTCAACGCTGGGGTCGGGATGCCTTTCTCGGCTCCGAGCGTCGCGATGATGCCGATCTGCGGGTCAACCTCGGTCTTGCGTTTGCGGACTGCGAGGTCGCGATAAATGCCGGTGTGGGTCTTTGCCGTGTGGCGGTTGAACTCGGCAAGGGCTGCCATGCTGGCGCTCGACTTCGACGCCGGCGCGCCCGGTGCGAAGGCTTCAGGGTCGAAGCCATTGAACCCAACCGGGACAACGCCGCGTGCCTTGGCGACGGCCATGACTTCGCGGCCAAGCTTGTCGAAGACGATCTCGCGGCGCGGGTCGGCGAAATTCTCGGTCATCGAGTCGGTGGTCAGCGCAGTTGCGAATAACATCGCGCCGTAGGCCAGCTTACCCCAGAGATAGCCCCAGATGTTGTCGGTGAGCACGGCATTCGGCTCGAAGATCTGCAAGAGACGGAACATTTCACGCGTGCGATCGCGTATCGTTCCGTCGATCTCACCGACGACGACAGCACCACGGTTGCCAAACAGGATCTCGCCGGGACCGTGCCAGTCGGCACCGAAATTGACGAAGCAGCCCATGGTGCGCAGTTCACCGGCCCGCTTCGAGATGGCGATTTCGTTGAGACCGTTTTGGGCCGAGAGGATGTAACCGCCATCGGCGAGATGAGGCATGAGTTGGTCGAGGGCGGGTTCGGTCGCTTGGGCTTTTACGGCAAGTACGATGCGCGAAAATTTGCCGACCAGTTGATCTGGCGTGACGGCCGGGATCTTCACTGTGAACTCTTCGACAGGGCCAAAGATACGCAGTCCGCGCGTGCGGCAGGCCTCGACGTGGTCGGCGACAATGTCGACGAGGAGCACCGGCACGCCAGCGCGTTGCCAGTATGCAGCGATGGTGCCGCCGATGGCGCCCCCGCCCCAGATGAGGATTGGCTCAGTCATGATCAAGCAGCTCCCATGTCGTGCAACTCTTCATGCGAACCAGCCATTACTTTTCCGCCAGTGGAGATCCAGCCGCGATACATGCCGATGGTGTTGAACGGGGTCAGGACTTGGCCCGCGGCGTCGATAGCAACCATTCCGGCGCCGATGCCGTGCGAACCGACGGCGTCGATGACTTCAGCCGTCGCCTGATCCAACGACTTGCCGCCGTACATCATACGCGCTGCAACGTCGTAGGCAGCAGCGCGACGAATGAATACTTCACCCATGCCGGTGCAGGATACGGCGCAGACGCTGTTCTTGGCGTAGGTTCCGGCGCCGATGATCGGGCTGTCGCCTACCCGGCCGACGGGCTTGTTGTTGAAGCCCCCGGTGGAGGTGCCCGCTGCAAGACTGCCGCTCTGATCGCGCGCGACCGCGCCGACTGTGCCGTGCTTTTCGGCTTCGCTGGCTTGTTGACTCGTTCCGGCGGCAGCGCGGCGTTTAAGGGCCGCGAGCGCTTCCACGCGGCGCTCAGTCGTGAAGTAGCTATTATCGACCATTGCGATGTGCTGACGCTCTGCGAAAGCGTCGGCGGCGGGGCCGATCAGGAGCACGCAGCCAGATTTCTCCATGACGGCGCGGGCAGCGGTAATCGGATTGCGGATGCGAGTGGTGCCCGCGACCGCCCCTGCCGCCAGAGTTGCGCCGTCCATGATGGACGCATCCAGCTCGTGGCGGCTGTCCGCCGTGAGGGCGGCGCCGTAGCCAGCGTTGAAGTGAGGGCTGTTCTCGAGTTCGATGATCGTTGCTTCGACGGCGGCGACGGCTGGCCCGCCGGAGACGAGTATTTTCCAGCCGGCGCGGAGCGCCTTGGCGATATGCTCGCGCGATTCCGCCCACTCAGCCTCGCTCATGAGGCTGCGTTCGAGCGTGCCGCAGCCGCCGTGAATGCCGATGGCAATGTCGCCCATGCGCGTGACCGATCGCGTTGATATTGAGTGTCACTGCGATGGGAGGGGCGCGGTCACCTGCTGTCAAGGGTCGCAACCGGTCGGCTGTGATGCTATGGCGAGATGGCGGCACTCGCGATGATGGCATCGATGGCACCAGCCGCGGCCTTTACGGCGTCCTGCTCCGATTTGGCCTTCAAGCCATACTTCGCGCCGATCGAGGCCGGCGTTTCGTTGACGACCCAAACTTTGCCGGCGGCGTCTTCATAGGCGAGGACTTTTAGCGGCAGCGCTAGTCCCGCGCGCGGGTTTGACGTCATCAGCGGCGTGCCTAATTTTGGATTGCCAAAGATCAGCAGCTGGCTCGGTTTCATATCGGTGCCGACGGCTTTGGCACCGGCAGCATGGTCTACGTGCGCCACGATTTTTGCGCCTTTCTCTTCCGCAGCCTTGGCGATGGCATCGATGGTGTCCTTGACGGGCAATTTGCTTGGGCGAACGGCTAGGCCGGTTTCCACCTTGGGCGTAGATGCCTTCGCCATTTTCGGAGGCGACTGGGCCAACGCAGAGGACGCCAATACGGGAACGGCCAACGAGAACACCAGAATTGAGCGAAACATTTGGGACCCTTTCGGTTTGGCGCGCCGCGCCCCGGCGCTTATTGTCATTCGTTGGTCAGGTCGGTAGCGTTTCACGCCCAACAAAACTTTCCTGACACGTCAAAATGGTCGCAACCTCTGGCAATAATTGTTGCAGTGCGGCATAGGGTGCGCAGCAACGCCACAGTCGAGGAGAACGAACCATGCAATTCAAAGGTAGGACAGCGGTCGTCACCGGGTCGACTTCCGGCATCGGACTTGGCATCGCTCATGCGCTCGCCAAAGAGGGCGCGAACGTGATCATCAATGGTTTGGCCAGCGATGCAGAGGTTGCGAAGGTTCTCGCCGACGTCGGCCGGCACGGCACGAAGGTCGCTTACGATCCCGCCAATATGCTGCGTCACAACCAGATCGCCGACATGATTGCGAAGGCCGAGGCGGATTTTGGGTCACTCGACATTCTGGTCAACAATGCCGGCATTCAGCACGTCGCGCCGGTCGAAGATTTTCCGATTGAGAAGTGGGATGCGGTTATCGCGATCAACTTGTCGTCGGCGTTCCACACGATCCGTGCGGCGGTGCCCGGCATGCGCACGCGTAACCGCGGACGGATCATCAATGTGTGCTCGGCGCATTCGCTGACAGCATCACCGCACAAGGCAGCCTACGTGGCGGCGAAGCACGGCTTGGCAGGGTTGACGAAGGTCGTCGCGCTCGAACTCGCGGAGACGGGCGTGACGTGCAACGCAATCTCCCCGGGGTTCGTGTGGACGCCGCTGGTCGAGAAGCAGATCCCGGACCTCGCGAAGGCCGAGGGCATCACCGAAGAGCAGGCGAAGAAGAAGGTTCTGGAGCGGCAGCCGACGCGGCGGTTCTCGACGGTGGACGAGATCGGCGCTCTCGCGGTTTATCTCGCGAGCGATGCAGCGAGCAACGTCACCGGCACGAACGTGTCGATCGATGGTGGCTGGACGGCACTCTGATCTCGCTCACGAAGGGGGCGTGAGCGCTGGCCTTCATCCTTGCGTTCCCGGACATCGAGCGTCGCGAGATGATCCGGGATCTTTAAGTGACGATCGGAAGCGTCGTTATCGCCTTGGTGCCCATTGGTCGACAGGCAAAGGTCCCGGCTCTCGCACGCTTCGCTTTGCTCGGCCGGGAATGCAAGAATTTACGGATGCAACACATGCGCCCGTCTCATCAATGACGGTTGAGGAAGGTTGGGGTGTAGGTGCCGTCCTTCTTGACGAACAGATCGTTCACCTGAGGATGGCGCAGCGGTGCGCCTGTATCGTCCGGCAGCAGGTTCTGCTCTGACACATAGGCGATGTATTCGGTTTTGTCGTTCTCTGCGAGCAAGTGATAGAATGGCTGGTTCTTCGAGGGGCGGATTTCCTCGGGAATCGAATTCCACCATTCCTCGGTCGAGTTGAAGACCGGGTCGATGTCGAAGACGATGCCGCGAAACGGATAGATGCGATGCTTCACCACGTCACCGACGCGGTACTTCGCAAGGCGGATCGCTGGAGCCGCTACGGCTGAGTCTTCGCCTTTCTGAGGCGTCTTAGACACGTGCTTCCCCGATTGATGTTCGAACCGAAATGCATATTGGGGGTGAGGACGTGCAAGTCAACAGAGGGGCATTCAACCGTCGAGCCAGCTCAACAAATTGTTGCCCGTAAACCCGAACAAAAACGCTGATGCAAGGCCGCCAAAGCCTCCCAGCTGAAGATCGAGTACGTCACCGCCGCCGAAATCCAGCGTGATGCCGGACCGCGAGATGTCGATGTCGATTGGCGCACCGAGGCTGTTGAACTCGATGGTATCCTGGAAAAACTGGAAATCCGAGATCGTGTCATGGCCATAGCCGCGGTCGAAGACGAAGACGTCTCGGCCATGACCACCGCCGAGCAGATCGTTACCGAAGCCACCGTCGACCGTGTCGCGGCCGCTGCCGCCTTGAAGGCTATCATCGCCCAAGCCGCCGATCAGAAGGTCGTTGCCGAGGTTCCCGAAAAGGAGGTCGTTTCCGCCGCGCCCGTCGAGGGTTTCGGATTGATCCGTGCCAGTGATGATGCCTGCGAGGTCCCCGCCGATCAGACCGGTTGCGAGGACAACGGTTCCACCGTTCTGCGTAAGCGATTCGATCGTGCCGGTCGTGAAGTGATTGACGATCGTCAGAGTGCCAGTCGACAACGAAAGCACGAGGTTATTGCTTGAGCGGACGACAGAATTGAGTTGAGTGGAGCCCGCAACGAGGATGGCATCGCTGCCGCCGGCGTCGCTGATGCGGTCGATGCCGAACGTGCCCGAATATCTATAGGTATCGTTGCCGGTTCCGCCGTTCAACGTATCGCTTCCCAAGCCGCCCTCGAGCGTGTCGTTGCCGGCATCGCCATTGAGCGTGTTGGCGCCGCTGTTGCCGGTCAGCACGTTTGCGAGCGTGTTGCCAGTCACGTTGACGGACGAGGTGCCGAGCAATGTCGCGTTCTCGACGCTGCCGACTACGCGGGTGGCGAGCGAAAGATCGATCGCCAGCGCCGAGCGAATGGTATCCGTGCCGTCTGAGCTGGTTTCGTTGACGACATCGCCCGTGCTGTCGACGATGTAAGTGTCGTTGTCGTTGCCGCCGAACATGGTGTCTGCACCGGCGCCGCCGTCCATCGTATCGTTGCCGGTCAGACCGAGCAGGAGGTTTCCGCCGCTGTTGCCTGTGACGATGTTGGCCGTCGCCGATCCTGTGCCCGTAAGACCGACCGTGCCGGTCAGCGTGAGGTTCTCGACGGCGCCGAGAACGCGGGTGGTGTCCGCAAGGCTGTATGATACTGACGCTTGCACGGTGTCGACATCGAAGAAGCTGCCGGTGCTTTCATCGACGACGTCGCCTGCATTGTCGACTATGTAGGTGTCGTTGCCGCCGCGGCCGACTAGGGTGTCGGCGTTGGTGCCACCGTCAAGCGTGTTCGCGGCTCCATTACCGGTGATCGTGTTCGCAAGGGAGTTGCCGGTGCCGGACAAGGGTGCTGCGCCGGAAAGCGTCAAGCGTTCGACGTTCGCCGCGAGTGTCAGACTGATGCTGCTAATGATGAGGTCGTCACCAGGCGGCAAGAGCCCCAACGCGGCCTCCGAGACGACATCAGCGGCGCTGTCCACGAAATAGGTATCGTTGCCGGCGCCGCCCGACATCGTATCGATGGAGCCCAAACCACCGCCGATCAGCTGATCGTCGCCATCGCCGCCGACGAGGGAGTCATTGCCGACGCCGCCGTCGAGGGTGTCCGCGCCGCTGCCGCCGAAGAGCGTGTCGTCGCCCGTTTCACCGATGACATTGTCGGAGCCGCCGGCCGCGATGATGTAGTCATTGCCGCCGAGCGCGTTAATCGTCTCGCCGCCGCTGGTTCCTTCGAAGACGTCGATGCTTTGGGTGAGGCGGAACTCCTCGATGCCATCGTATTCGTCGGCCTCGGCAATAAGCGTGTAGGACGTCTGCACGTTGGCCGGGATGGTCGTACCGGGCGAGGTGCGCCGCAATCCGGATGTCGCGCCTTCGTAAGTGACGATATCGTGGCCCGCGCCGCCGACGAGGGTATCGGCGCCGCCTTCGTTGGCGAAGATGGTGTCGTTGCCGGCGCCACCGTCAGCCCCGTTGCTGCCGGAGCCGATGGTCAACTGGTCGTTGTCATCGCCGCCGTAGAGCGAATCGTCGCCGGCGCCGCCGAGGATCGTGTCGTTGCCTCTATCGCCGAAGATGACGTCATGGCCGCCGTTGCCGACCAGACGGTTGGCGACGCTGTTGCCCTGCAGGAGGTCGTGGCCTTCGCCGCCGATGGCGTTCTCGATGACAACGCCGAAGGCGATGGCGACGTTGTTTTCTAGCGCCTGCGGGAAGGCGGCGTTTGCCTGTTTGTCGAGGCCGATCGAGGAGAATGCGCCTTCTCTGAGATCGATGATCTGGTTCGGGTAGGGGCTGTCGTCACTGGGATCAGAGGACACGATATAGTGGACGCTGCTGCCGTCGCGGCTCTCTGCGCCGCTCGCATCGATGGTGTCGATGCCGCCGCCGTCCCAGATCGTGAAGACCTCAGCGGATCCGGCACCGACGACGTTGGTGATGGCGAAGCCGTTGGTGGCGTTGAAGCCATAGGTGTCGTTGCCAGAACGGGTCGACCGATTGGCGCCGTAGAGCGACTGGACCGCGGCGATGTCGAACAACATCGGCGTGCTCGGCGAGGCATAATCCCACCACGCCGTGTAGCGGCCGAGATGCGCTTCGACCTCGAAGAGGTCGAAGTAGGACATCAGCGTGAATTGGGCGTTGTCTTCAGGAAAGACGTTGTCGACGCCGTAAGTGATCGGCTCGTCGTCGAATGGATTGTGATTGTAGTTGCCCGGATGCGTCAGGCCGAGCGCATGCCCGAGTTCGTGCATCATCGTTCGGAATGCGGCCGAGCCGGGCACCGTATCCGACCCGATCGGATAAGCTTCGCGATTCAGGAGCACGAGCTTCGGGCCGACGGGCGGGGTCACCGTCGTACCTGCGGCACCGCCCGGGTAGCTCCCGAACGACAGGATCATATTCGCTTCGAGATCGTTCGAGGTCTCGACGAAGGGGATGTCGATCAGATCGGCCCAGCGGTCGAGAGCATCGCGAAACGCGAGTTGCTCGCCGAAAGTCATCGACGCCGTGTCGACCTTGAAGGTGATCTGGTCCTGATCAGCGAAGTTTCGCAGCGTGTGGTCCGTATCGCCACCGGTCAGCAGATAGTTAATGGCTTCATTGAGCGTGGTCATACACAGACATCCCAGCGGCAATCGATCCATTTTGATCCGCGTAAGAACGAGGAGTCAAACGAACCGATGCCGGGGATTCAAGACGGGTGCCAGCGCGGCTTACACCAACCTATTCTGCTCGACGGCAGCGGCGATGAAGCTGGCGAAGAGGGGATGCGGTTCGAAGGGGCGGGATTTGAGTTCGGGGTGGTATTGCACGCCGATGAACCACGGGTGGTCGGCGAATTCGACGGTTTCCGGCAGCAACCCATCGGGCGACATACCGCAGAACTTCATGCCCTTGGCTTCGAGTGCCGCGCGATACTTGGTGTTGACCTCGTAGCGGTGGCGATGGCGTTCGAACACGCGCGTCGCGCCGTAAATTTTGGCGATGCGGCTATCCGGCGCGAACGCATTTTCGTAGGCGCCCAAGCGCATGGTGCCACCAAGATCGCCACCTGCGCGACGGATTTCGAGCTCGTTGCCGCGCATCCACTCTTTCATCTCGCCGACAACGGGCTCTTCGGTCGGGCCGAATTCGGTCGATGATGCATTTTCGATGCCGGCGAGCGAGCGTGCCGCTTCGATGACGGCCATCTGCATCCCGAAACAAATGCCGAAGTAAGGCGTCTTGCGTGTGCGGGCAAAGCGTGCGGCGAGGATCTTGCCTTCCGCGCCGCGTTCGCCGAAGCCACCGGGGACGAGGATGCCGTGGACGCCTTCGAGGTAAGGTGCGGGGTCCTCGTGCTCGAAGACCTCGCTTTCGATCCACTGCAGCTTGACGCGGACGTTGTTGGCGATACCGCCGTGAACGAGCGCTTCGTTCAAGGATTTGTAGGCGTCTTTCAGGCCGGTATACTTGCCGACGATGGCGATGGTGACTTCGCCCTCGGGGTTGGCGATGCGGTGACTGATCTTTTCCCAGCGCGTCAGGTTCGGGGCCGGAGCGCCGGTCACGCCGAACGCGGCGAGCACCTCGGTGTCGAGGCCTTCGTGGTGATAGGCGAGCGGCACGTCGTAGATGCTCGCGACGTCGAGCGCCTGAATGACGGCGCTTTCGCGGACGTTGCAGAAGAGCGCGATTTTCTTGCGCTCGCCGGCAGGAATTTCGCGATCAGCGCGGCAGAGTAGGATGTCCGGCTGGATGCCGATGGAGCGGAGTTCCTTCACCGAGTGCTGAGTCGGCTTGGTCTTCAACTCGCCGGCACTCGGAATGAACGGCAGCAATGTCAGGTGGACGTAGATGCATTGTCCGCGCGGCAGGTCGTTGCCGATCTGGCGGATCGCCTCGAAAAACGGCAGGCCCTCGATGTCGCCGACGGTGCCACCGACTTCGACCAATACGAAATCGATCCCGTCGTTGCCGGCGAGGACGAATTCCTTGATGGCGTTGGTGACGTGCGGGATGACCTGCACGGTGCCGCCGAGGTAGTCGCCGCGGCGCTCCTTGGTGATGATTTCCTGATAGATCCGGCCGGTTGTTATGTTGTCTGACTTCTTGGCAGCGACGCCGGTGAAGCGCTCGTAATGGCCGAGATCGAGATCGGTTTCCGCCCCGTCGTCGGTCACGAACACCTCACCATGCTGGTAAGGGCTCATAGTGCCAGGGTCGACGTTGAGATACGGATCGAGCTTGCGGAGCCGAACCGAATAGCCTCGGGATTGAAGTAGCGCTCCAAGGGCCGCTGAAGCCAGCCCTTTGCCAAGCGAGGACACCACGCCGCCGGTGATGAAGATGTACCGCGTCATGGGATTTGAGCTTTAAGGGGTCACGAGCCGATTCGGAAGGGACTATTTGCCGCCGTCCGCAGGAAGTTGGGCGAGCGGTGAACGGCGAGGCTCAAGCCTCTGACATTGCACGGATTCAGGGTTGCGCCGGTTGACTTCATGGGGAAAAGCTGCCGATCTCGAGCGGAGGACGGTCAGGCGGGGTAGCGATGCTCGGGGGAATGCGCAGAGGGTGGTGGATCGCGGTACTGCTGGCGCCAGCGGTCGTCATTTTGCTCGTATTCGTCGTTGTGCCGGTCATGTCGGCGTTAGCGTACAGCCTTTTCAAGTGGAACGGGCTGGCACGCGGTGACTTCGCCGGCTTCGCAAACTTCCAATCCGTGCTGTTCCAGGAACCGTTCGCTTCGTGGACTTGGCGGGCGTTCGGGCACAATGTGATCGCGTTCCTGGCATTGATGGTGGCGCAAAATGGGACCGCGTTCCTGCTTGCCTACCTATTGCTGAAGGCACTGCCCGGGCATCGCTTCCATCAAGTCGTGATTTTTCTGCCGGTGATCCTGTCGGCGGTGATCATCGGGGCGATGTGGAAACTGTTCCTCAATCCGATCTTTGGGTTGGTGAACCAGGGCCTGATCGCGGTCGGGCTGGCGTCATGGGCGCAACCGTGGCTCGGGCAACCGTCGACCGCGCTCGGCAGCATCGTGTTCGTCAATACATGGCATTGGCTCGGCTTTCCGGCGCTGGTATTTCTCGCGGCGATGCAGCGCGTGCCTAAGGAAGTGTTGGAGGCGGCACGCCTCGACGGGGCCGGCGATTGGATGATGCTGCGGCGGATCATCTGGCCTCTGGTCGCGCCGGCGACGACGATCATTGCCGTGCTGACGTTTATCGGCTCGTTCAATTGGTTCGAGATGCCGTATGTGATGACCGGCCTCGACGGTTCGCCAGGTGGCGCGACCGACGTGCTTGGGCTCTACTTCTACCGCACTGCCTTCGGAAATGTGTCGGCGGGGCTTCAGGATTTTGGCCGGGCGAGTGCGCTGGCGGTCTTGATGTTTCTATTCATCGGGATCGTGTCGGCCGTGTCGACGCGGATGCTGCGGCGGCGTGAGATCGAGCTATGAGCGACACTGCACCGTTGCTGGAGGTTCGCGATCTCGTGGCCGGCTATGACGGCGTGCCGGTTCTGCGCGGTCTTACATTTCACGTGGCAGCGGGCGAAATCGTCGCCATCCTCGGAGCGAATGGTGTCGGCAAGACGACGCTCAACAAGACGCTTTCCGGTCTCGTGCGCGCCGAAGCGGGTCGCATGACTTTCGATGGTGCCGACATCACAGTGGCGACGCCGCGAGCGATCGTTTCGGCTGGGCTGGTGCACGTTCCCGAAGGGCGCAAAATCTTTCCCAATATGAATGTCGAGGACAATCTTACGCTCGGATCGTACGCACGCGCCAAGGCACATCGCGCTGACAACCTCGCCAAGGTCTATGAGACGTTCCCGCGACTAGCGGAGCGGCGGACGCAAAGTGCCGGTACGCTTTCCGGCGGCGAGCAACAGATGCTCGCGATCGGGCGCGGCATGATGGCGGAGCCACGTCTCATCATCCTTGATGAGCCCTCGCTTGGTCTTGCGCCAAAACTCGTCGGAGAGATGTTCGAGCTCATCGCGAAGATTGCCGGCCAAGGGTTAGCCGTCATGCTGGTCGAGCAGAACGTGGTCGAGACGCTGGAACTCGCGGCGCGCGGGTATGTGATGGAGAATGGGCGCTTCGTGATCGAGGGGCGAAGTGGCGATCTCGCGGCCGACTCGAAGCTGAAGAATGCCTATCTCGGGATGTGAGGTCGGCGTCTGCCGCGTGTTGTTCGCGCGCGTTATGAAGGCCTATAATCCGCAGGGTATTGGAACCACGAGCGACCCGTCATGTCATTGATTGCAGAACCCGTCATGCGGCGGCCGGATACACCGGTTTGGTTGGACGACCTGGCGCGGTTCTGCGCGGGCCTGCGGTTCGATGATCTACCTCACGACGCCGTGTCGCGCACCAAGCAAGTCATCGCGGATTGCATCGCGGCGATCGCGGCGGGTGCGCAAGAGCCCGAGGTCAAGGCGCTCGCGGATCGCCGACTGCCGAACGGCGGTGCAGGCGTGCCGGCAATCGGACTTGCGCGGCGGGGTGCGCCAGAGGCCGTCGCGTTCCTCGGCGGGACGGCCGGCACGATGCTCGAACTCGACGAGGGCAATCAGTACGCCCGCGGGCATCCGGCGATCCATGTGGTCCCGGCCGTGTTGGCCGCTGCAGAGACGCTCGGCAAGAGCGGCAAAGACGTCATGACGGCCGTTGCGCTCGGCTACGAGATCGGCGCGCGAATCGGCATTGCGTCGAAGCTTCGGATCACGATGCATCCGCATGGCACGTGGGGGACGGTCGGCGCGGCGGTGGCGGTTGCTTGGCTCAACGGTGCGAGTGCCGCCCAGATGCGCGAGGTCATCAACGTTTCGTCGTGCCTCGGGCTTGCGACGTCGCGGCGGACGATGCTGGAAGGCGGGACCGTGAGAAACTCCTACGCGGGTTTCTCGAACCAGCTCGGCATGACTGCCTGGGATCTGGTTGCCAGCGGTTTCACCGGCGAGGCCGATGGACTGACGACCGTCTACAACACGGTGATCGCGGACCAGTGGGACCCGCAAGAGATGGTGCATGATCTCGGCACGCGGTGGGAGATTGCGCGCAACTACTTCAAGCGGCATGCGTGCTGCCGGTATAACCACGCGACGATCGATGCGCTCGGCCGACTGATGAGCACGCATGGCGACGCCATTTCTGCAGCGACGATCGAGCGGATCGATGTCTCGACTTATGTTTGGGCGGCGCAGCTTGCGAGCCAGGAGCCGCACAACATGCTTGCCGCGAAGTTTTCACTGCCGTTTTCGGTGGCGACGACAATCGTCCACGGTGCTGCGACGGTCGAGGCGTTCAGGGACCCAGCACGGGCGAACGAAACGGTGCGGGCGCTCGCGCGCAAGGTGTTCGTCGCGGAAGACAAGGCGATGACGGCGCGGCTGCCCTCGTACCGGCCGGCAAAGATCTCCATACGATTGAAGGACGGCCGCACATTCGATGCCGCCTCGGAGACGAATCGCGGCGACACGGAGGATCCGTATTCCGACGCGGAGATCGAAGCGAAGTTCATGGATCTGACCCTGCCGGTCTATGGCGACGCACGCGCTCGCAAGATCCTGCAGACGGTCCACTCTCTCGACCGGTCGCCTTCACTCGCTGCCCTTTCAGGATTGCTATGACATCTCTCGATCCCGTCACGCTCGCGGTCCTCAAAGGCCGGTTGGAGCAGATTGCCAATGAAATGGATGCAACACTCTATCGCTCGGCGTTCAATCCGATCATCGCGGAGGCACATGACGCCTGCCACGGCCTGTACCACGCGACGACGGGCGCCACGCTCGTGCAGGGGAC
The DNA here is from genome assembly GCA_033812735.1 of Hyphomicrobiaceae bacterium. GTDB lineage: Bacteria > Pseudomonadota > Alphaproteobacteria > Rhizobiales > Hyphomicrobiaceae > JABFRJ01. The sequence goes on from JAPXTA010000003.1 coordinate 62,645, forward strand.
GTCGGGATTGCCGATCTTCGTCGGCGCGATGGCGTTCGCCGTGAAGGCGGTGATCGATCGTGTTGCGGCCGGCGTCGAGGTTAATCCCGGCGACACGTGGATCTTCAACGATCCGTTCGAAGGCGGCACGCATCTGAATGACTTCCGACTGGTGCGGCCACTCTTCCGGGGCGGCAAACTCTATTGCTGGCTGGCGTCAGTCGGTCACTGGCTCGATATCGGAGGGGGCGTGCCCGGCGGGTACAATCCGAAGGCGACGGAAGCGTATCACGAGGGGACGATCATTCCTCCAGTCAAGCTGTTGCGCGGCGGCGTGTTCCAGAACGACATCTGGGAGATCATCAAAATGAACTCGCGATTGCCGCAGTCGAACTGGGGCGATCTCAACGGGCAACTCAATGCGCTCGATCTTGGCGAGAAGCGCCTGCATGCGCTGCTCGACCAGTACGGCGACGATACGGTGACGGCGGCGCTCGATGCGTTCACGGCGCGGGCGGAAACGCTGATGCGGGCGGAGATCAAGGCGCTGCCGAACGGCACGTACTCCGTCGAGGATTTCCTCGACAACGATGGCATCGTCGACGAGCCGCTGAAGATCGCGCTCGACGTGACCATCACGGGCGATGCGATGACGCTCGACTTCTCGCGCTCGTCGCCGCCGTGTAAGGGACCGGTGAACATCTCGTATTCGACGACGGTTGCGGCCTGCTACGTCGCGCTGAAACATGTGTTCCCGCATGTGCCTGCGAATGCGGGCGTGCTCGCTCCGATCACGTTCAATATCCCGGCGACGACGCTGCTGGCAGCGGGTGCGCCGAAGCCGATGGCGGGCTATACCGAGACGATCCTGCGGGTCATCGACTGTGTGTTCGCGATCGTCGCGCGGATAGCGCCCGAACGGGCCAACGGCGCGCCCTACGCCACGATCAATGCGCTTTCATTGTCGGGGACGCGCGCGAACGGGCAGCGGTGGGTGATGTTCTCATTCTTCGGCGGCGGGCTTGGCGGCAATCCGGAAGGCGACGGGCTCAATCATGGCAACAACCCGATTTCGACGGCGACAATCCCGCCAGCCGAGATCCTGGAGGCTGCATATCCCGTGATGTTCACGCAGTGGGCGTTGAGGTCCGACTCGGGCGGGGCGGGCAAGCATCGCGGCGGGCTCGGCGCGGTGTATGAAGTGGAGGCTCTCGATGCGGGCGGCGCGGATGTCGCGCTAATCGGTGAGCGCGGCAAGTTCGCGCCTTTTGGCGTTGCCGGTGGCGGGTCAGCGGCGGCCAACCGGTTTTACTTCGATACGCCCGAGGGCGGACGCGCCTCTCCGCCGATGGTGACGAAGATCACGGGCGTTCATATCAGGCAGGGGCAGCGGGTGCGGCTGGAGAGCCCTGGTGGCGGTGGATATGGGCTACCCGGCGAGCGATCCGTGGAGGACGTGCGGCGTGACGTTCGACTCGGCTACATCAGCCGCGAGGCAGCCAAGGCGCAATATGGCGTGACCGTGGGAGACGAGGCATGACCACGTCTTCCAAATCGGCCGCGCGCAGAATCGTCGGTGTCGACGTGGGCGGCACGTTCACCGACCTGTTCCTATTCGACGCTGAAGCGCGGACATTTCAAATTGCCAAGGTACCGTCAGAACGGGGCGACGAAGCGAAGGGCTTCATGACCGGTCTCGGCGCGTTTGGCCCCGTGTCGCAATTATCCAGCATTGTACATGGCACGACAGTCGGTACGAACGCGCTGCTCGAACGAAAGGGTGCGAAGATCGGCGTGATCACGACGCCGGGTTTCCGCGACGTGCTCGAGATGCGGCGGCGCGACCGGCGGCAGACCTGGGGACTTTGGGGCACGTTCGCGCCTGTGGCAGAGCGGGACATGCGTCTCGAAGTGGTCGAGCGAACCCTCGCCGACGGATCGGTCCGGACTGCGGTCAATCCTGCCGAGGTGCGGAGCGCGGCGCTGACATTGCGCGAGCGCGGCGCGGAGGCGATCGCGGTCATTTTCATCAATGCCTATGCGAATCCAGCCAACGAGCGGGCAGCGCTCGCGGCTGTTGCTGAGGTGTGGCCCAACGCATATGCGGCTGCGTCGCATATGATCCTGAACGAAATCCGCGAGTTCGAACGAGCTTCGACAACGGCGATCAATGCGACATTGCAGCCGGTCGTTGCCAGCTATCTCGCACGGCTCGAGACGGCGCTGGATGATGGCGGGTTCAAGGGACGGTTCCACATCGTTCAGTCGAATGGCGGCGTCATGTCGACGGCGACAGCTAGACGGCTGCCCGTGCGAACGGCACTCTCTGGGCCGGCCGCCGGCGTGATCGCGGCGGCGGCAATCGCCAAGTCTGCCGGATACGATAACATCATCACGGGCGATGTCGGCGGCACGTCGTTCGACGTGTCGTTGATCGCAGGCGGCGAGGTGGCGCTGGCGCTCGAGACGAAGATCGATTTTGGGCTCACCATCCGGACGCCGATGATCGAGATGACGACGATCGGCGCGGGTGGCGGGTCGATCGCGCGCATCGATGCGGGCGGGCTGCTGGAAGTCGGCCCGGAGAGTGCGGGGTCGCGTCCGGGACCAGCCTGTTACGGCCAGGGCAACGACAAGCCGACATTGACGGACGCGAACCTGCTGCTCGGCCGCATATCTGGCGACCGGCCGATCGGCGGCTTAGCGCGGCTTGATGCCGGCGCCAGCAAACGCGCCATTGAGACATATATCGCGAAGCCTCTCGGCATCGATACCATGGACGCAGCAGAGGCGATCGTCCGCGTTGCAAATGCCCGGATGGGCGATGCGATCCGTCTCGTATCGGTCGAGCGCGGGCACGATCCGCAGAAGTTCATGCTGATGCCGTTCGGCGGCGGCGGTGGATTACATGCGGGGGCGCTCATTGCCGATTGCGGCTTGAAGGGCGCGATCGTGCCGCGGTTTCCGGGGGTGACATCGGCACTCGGCTGCGTGATTGCCGACATTCGGCACGACAGCGTCGAAACAGTCAATCTCATGCTCGGTGGACTCGATGCGGCGGCGCTCGGCAAGCGGATGGATGCGAGTGCGGACGGGGCGCGGATTGTCGTCGAGGACGCGGGCCTCGAGATGGAGCGTGTCGACCTCATCCACGAGCTCGACATGCATTATCTCGGACAGACGCATACCGTGCCGGTGCCGATCGCAGCGGGGACGCCGATCTCGGAGTCGATCATCCGCGCGGCATTCGAGCAATCGTATAGACGTGCCTTTAGCAGGCTGCTCGGCGATCTGCCCATTCGCATTCTATCTTTGCGGACGGCTGCGATCGGGCGGCGGCCGCAATTCGATCTGACGGCATTGGCGCCGGATAAGTCTGCGTCGGTTGAGAAAGCACGGCGCGGGTCGCGGCAAGTGTGGTTCGGCGGCAAGTGGCACGAGACAGGATTGTGGTCACGGCTCGATCTGCCTGTCGGGGCGACGGTCAATGGACCTGCCATTTTGGAGCAAGGCGATGCGACGACGGTGGTGGAGCCTGGGCAGAAGGCGATGGTCGACAAGCTCGGCAATGTGATCATCGAGCGCGAGTGAGGCGGTGCGGCAGGACTATTTGCCGCCGCGGCCTCGGTTCGCGGCTCATGCTCGCGCATTCGCCTTGGCCGGGAATGCATGGACTTCATTAGGATTACGCTATGGCACTAGTGTTGCCCTCCGATGGTGTCGCATTCGAGATCGCGGCCGACGTGCTGGTGATCGGTGCGGGCGCGGCAGGATTGGTCGCAGCTCTAAGAGCGAAGGCTCATGGCGTGACTGTCGCCGTGGTCGAGCGCGACGCCTTACCCAGCGGATCGACGGCGTTGTCGGCAGGGCTCATCCCGGCAGCCGGCACCTTGTTTCAACGGCGGCAGGGCATCGATGATACGGCAGATCAGTTCAAGCGCGACATTCTTGCGAAATCGCACGGCATGTCGAATGCAACGGCGTTGGAGACCGCAGTCGGCGCCGTCGGGACTGCGCTCGAGTGGCTACACGACCGGTACGGATTGCCGTTCGATGTCATCGCCGACTTCAAGTATCCGGGACATTCGCAGTTTCGGATGCATGCCTTGCCGCGAAGAACGGGAAGCGAATTGATCGACGCGCTGCGGAGCGCGGCAGAACAGGAAGAGATCCCCATCATCACGACCGCCAGGGCGACGACGCTGTTCGTCGACGCGAACAAACGCGTTCATGGCGTCGAGATTTCGCGCGGCGGATCAAGCGAGCGGATCGGCTGCAAGGCGCTCGTTCTTGCTTGCAACGGGTATGGCGGCAACAAAGTGCTGGTACGGAGGCATATCCCTGCGCTTGCTGACGCGTGGTGGTTTGGCCATCCGGGCAACGAGGGAGATGCCGTGCTTTGGGGCGAGGCACTCGGTGCGCAACTAAGTGACATGGGCGGACACCAGGGACACGGGTCTGTCGCGACCCCGCACGGCATCCTCATCACTTGGGCGACCATCACGGAGGGCGGATTTCAGGTCAACGAACGCGGCGAACGGTTCTCGGACGAGTCGCACGGCTATTCCGAACAAGGCGCGGTCGTTCTGGCGCAACCGGGTGGCGTCGCTTGGACAATCTTCGACGAGCGCATCGGCGGTATTGCACGGCAGTTCGAAGACTTCCGCAATGCGGAGGCGCAAGGGGCGATCCTCAGCGCTAACGACATATCGGCATTGGCCGGCACGATCGGCGTCTCGTGCGAGGTGCTCGCGCAGACGTTTGCCAAAGTCAGCGCGTGCCGTTCGGCTGGTATTGCCGACGCCTTCGGCCGCCAATGGAGAGGCGTCAAGGACCTGGTGCCGCCATTTCGGGCCGTGAAAGTTACGGGCGCGCTTTTCCATACGCAGGGTGGGCTCGCGATCGATCGTGAGACACGCGTTGTCTTGAGCGCCGGCAACGCGCTGCCAAATCTGTTTGCGGCGGGCGGCGCCGCGGTGGGCGTGTCGGGGCCTGATGCGTCGGGGTACTTGTCTGGAAACGGATTGCTGACGGCGGTCGGCCTCGGATTTGTCGCGGGTCATGCGGCCGCAAATACACGCCTTGATTGAGTTAACGGTTTTTAAGCAATTTCTAGTTTAAGTTGACACATCGCGCCGGTGCTTCTTTGCGGGAAGGCCGGGGTGGCGACCCTCTTGTTTGTATTGCGTCAGGAGTCTCCCGTGTCTCTGCTCATTCGTGCGGCAACGCCGCATCGCCGGACTGCGCCTACCTTTTTACTGCTCGGTGTCAGCATCAACGCACTCGGCCTCGCCACGGTCCTGACCACCACGACGGCCGAAGCTCAATTCATTTGCCAGCAGTATGGCGGCGCCGGTGGCAACGCGACGGCCGGCTCACTTGCGCTCGCTTGCGGACCCGATACAGCCGCCACCGGCACCGGGTCATTGGCCATCGGAAACCAAGCGCAATCGCTCGGCGGCTATTCCGCGGCCATCGGCTTCTTTGCGCGCTCACCAGGCAACAACGCATCGGCCGTCGGCTCTTACTCGCGTGCGGAGGGGGGCAATGCAACGGCGGTGGGTTCGGCGGCAGCGGCCACTGGGATGGACACGACCGCTATCGGCAATTCGTCGGAAGCGCAGGGTAACAATTCGACAGCCATCGGGTCGGGTGCACAGTCGCTGCAGACGAATACGACGGCGGTCGGTACTTCTGCTTTAGCCGACGGCGTCAATGCGACAGGCATCGGCAATGCGGCGCAGGCGCGGGGCGACAACTCCACGGCGATCGGCAGGGCCGCACGCTCGACCGGGCAGAGCGGTACGTCCATCGGATCGCTGTCACGCGCAACATCCGACTTTGCGACGGCGGTCGGTGCGGATGCGCAGGCATCGGGTACTGGCGCTTCAGCCCTTGGCGCAAGTGCGACTGCATCGGGCGAGAACGCATCGGCTTTCGGACGCAACAGCCGCGCGACCGAGGCCATGTCAGCGGCGTTCGGACATGGCGCCGCGGCTCTTGGATTGCAATCGACTGCTGTCGGGTCCGCCTCGAGCGCTTCGGCAGCAAACACCTCAGCCTACGGCAATGGAGCGGCCGCCAGTGGAGACGGCGCAACAGCGATAGGCCAGGGTTCGAGTGCGTCAGGAATGGATGCCAGCGCGTTCGGAAGAGGCTCGAGCGCGACGTTCGACAACTCGACGGCGATCGGCGCCGGAGCCGCGACGTCACGCGCCGCTCAAATTGCGATCGGAACAGCTAGCAATACGGTCACGATTGCCGGCATCGGATCGAACGCGAGCCGCGCGGCGCAGAGCGGCGCCCTGCAGGTCATTACGACCGATGCAAACGGCAATATGGCTGGCGACGGCGGCGCGCTGCAAACACAAGTGACGACAAACACCAACAACATCGCCGGGCTTTCGACACGCATGGGTACGGCTGAGACCAACATCACAACTCTTCAGAGCCAGACAGCGACGAACACTGCTGGTATTTCAGCATTGTCTGGCCGCATGGGCGCGGCTGAAACCAACATCACAGGTTTGACGACACGGATGGGCGCGGCGGAGACGAGCATCTCGTCGATCCAAAGCCAAGTGACGACCAACACTGCCAGTATCAGCACACTGCAGACGCAGGTTTCGACGAATACCACCGCGATCACCACGCTCGGCAACCGGATGGGGACGGCGGAGACGAATATCACCAGCCTGCAGAGCGGTCTTGCCACGACGAATGCCAACGTCGCAGGGCTTACTAATCGCGTCGCAAGTGTCGAGCAGACTGTTTCGACGTTCGATGGGCGCATCAATGGTGTCGAGACACGCATGACGTCGGTCGAATCGACGGTCGGTCAGTTTGGATCGCGGCTGAGTACGGTCGAACAGGATACGCAGCAAACGAAGCAGCAAGTCGCCACTCTTGGCGGGCGTGTGGACACTGTCGAGCGGACCGTCGGTACGTTCGATGGGCGCATCCGCAATACCGAGCAGAAAGTCGATAGTCTCGGCAACCGCGTTTCAACGGTTGAGCAGACTGTGCAGGACGTGAAGACGCAGACTGATACCAATACGCGCGATATCGTGTCGACGCGGCGCGACGTAGCTTCGCTTTCGACCTCCGTGTCATCGCTCGACAATCGCGTTTCTTCGGTCGAAACCCGGCAGACCTTCAACGAGGCGGAGACATCGCGGGCGCACAAGCGCATCGACGACCTGCAAGCGAGCACCAGCTCCGCTCTCGATGGTGTCGCGATATCACTGTCTCTCACCAACCCCGTCATCGGGGCCGGTGACAATGGCGGGTTCTCCATGAACCTCGGCATGTACGAAGGGCGCACGGCACTTGGACTTTCAGGCGCGGCAGTACTCAGCCGCAATGCTTTCGGAAACAACGAGACGGTGATTTTCTCTGGCGGTGTCGGCGTAGGGCTTGGCGGCAGCGGCGCCGTTGGCGGACGAGTTGGGCTCTCTCTGTCGTGGCGCTGACCTTTGTCGAGAAAGTGGAGATCAAATCCATGTCGCGTGTTGCGTTTGCCGCCGTGCTCGCTTGTTCCGCTTTGGCTTCGGCCGCTTGTGTCGATGCCTTCGCGGGCGATGCCGAATTGGCTGGACTTGCCAAACGAAAGCTCATCGAGCCGATCACGGCGGCGGCGAGGCGAACAACCGGATCTTCACAGGTAGGGGCTCCGCAGCACGCGAAGCTCGCGCCTCAACATCTCTATCTCGTCAGATCGGTCCTGGCGTCGCTTTCCGATGCCAACCGGACGGGCAATTATTCCGTACTGCGCGACCTCGCGTCGCCTCAGTTCCAGGCCAAGCACACCGCGGCCGACTTGGCGCAGGTTTTCGCACCGGCTCGAGCCAAGCCTATCGATCTCAGTGCGGCGCTGTATCTGGAGCCGCTGATGACCGAGGCGACAATCGAGGAGAATACGCTGCTGCGCCTGAAGGGCTACTTCAGTTCGCAACCCGAGCGACTGCTGTTCGCGATGGCGTTCGAGGCCGTGAACGGGCATTGGCGGCTTGGTTCGCTATCGATTGCCAGTGAGCCGGTTGCGACGACGGTCGCAAAATCTCAATGAGAAGCCGCGAGGGCGTCTTCGATGGCGCGCATGTCGCGCCAGACGAGGCGCTTGGCAACAGGCGTGCGCAGAAGGTAGGCGGGATGCAGCGTCGCGATGGCGCGCGCCGCATGCGAACCGATGGTGACGTCGTGCCATTTGCCTCGCTGACGCATGATCCCATCCGGGACATCGAGGATGTGCTTGGCTGCGGCGCCGCCGAGCAAGATTACGATCTCCGGCTTGACCAACTCCACTTGGCGCTCGAGGAACGGCCGGCAGACTTGTGCCTCATGGGGCGTGGGCGTGCGGTTGCCCGGGGGACGCCAATAGACAATGTTTGTTATGTGCACATGCGTCTCATCGAGGCCGATCGATAAGAGGATTTTGTCGAGCAACTGACCGGCCGGGCCGACGAACGGCCTGCCAAGCTTGTCCTCGTCGGCGCCGGGTGCTTCACCGATCACCATGACACGCGCGGGGGTGGCACCCCGATAGAAGCAAAGATTTTTGGCCGTTGCCTTGAGGGCGCAACCGTCAAAGGCCGCAAGGCGCGTCGCCAGATCATCAATCGAGGCGGCCGAGCGAGCGGATTCGCGGGCAGCGAGCTGTGCGGCGTCGGGCGGCGTTGCTGCAAACTGACGTACGGGCGACGCAGGGGACGCGGTCGGCGGCGCAACGCGCTGGACCGGTCGCAGCTCCGGGCGTTGCGATGCCGGGCGGTCGCTCGATTCCCAGGGCGGTACGGCACGGGGCGCGACGGCACGCGGGGGCGCGGCTCTTTGCGGATCGGGCGCGGATGCCGCCTCGCCGCCGAGCGTGAAGCCGGCACCGGGACGCGCATCGCCGCGCTCGGTCCAGTCAATCGCTTCCTCTGCAACGGCCGCATCGATGCCCATCTCGCGATACCATGCGAGCAGCGCGTGAAGCGCGCCAGTCTCAGAAGTGGTCGTTTCGAGCGACAAACCGGGCTGTCCGTTGACAAATCTCAGCGATAGACGCCGTCCCACGCTTTCGGCGGCGCTTGCACGTCACCGTCGGGGCCGACCGAGGGACGGTTCAGTTCGAACATCGTTTCAGCAGACACGACAGTGTAGTCCATATAGCCCAACCGGCCGAGCGGCTTCATGGCCGCCGTGTCGACGTTGCCATCCTTGATGAAGCGGTCGTCAATGTGAATGCCAACGACGAGGCCAATCACCATATTGTAGGAGTGCCGATACTTCCCGGCACCCGGCAATTCGATGGTTTTGAAGTGCTTGCATTCGAGCGAGGCGGCGGCTTCCTTGATACGCGGGGCGGCGACGATGCTGCTCTTCGCGGCCGTGAGTTTGCCGATCTTGAACTCGTCGACACCGTGAGGGACGGTCGCGCTCGTCATGTTCATGTGACCGGCCAGGTCGGCCGTTGCGAGATTGCAGACGAAGACGCCCGTTTCGTCGATGTTGCGCTCGGTGTCTTTCGAAAGCGACGTGCCGAACGCGACATAGTGGGGGCGATCGCTCATCGCGTTGAAGAAGGAATAGGGCGCAAGGTTGAATTTGCCGTCGCGGCTGACCGTGGAGATCCAGCCGATGGGACGCGGGACAACCAGCGCCTTGAAGGGGTCGTGTTTCAAGCCGTGATTGTTTTCAAGGGTGTCATAGAACATCGGGCGCGCTCCGGACTTGTCGTGGGCGTTCCATGCCAGTTTGCGGTGCAATTCTCAAGCAAGACCAACGCAATCCAGAGAGGCGGCAACTCGCCCTTGCGGACGGGCAGCAGACGGGCTTAGACGTGCATTTGGCCGCTGCCGTCAGGTTGCGGCGATCCTGCCAGTTCCGAGACGGGAGATTGCAATGAGCGCCGACGACTACAAGCGACAAGCTGCGGCACGCGCTGTCGAATTGATCGAGCCGGGGATGAAAGTCGGGCTTGGCACCGGGTCGACTGCGGCGCATCTGGTCGACCTACTCGGCGCCAGGGTGAAGGCGGGGCTCGATGTCGTTTGTGTGCCGACCTCGGAGGCGACAGCAGCACAGGCGCGGTCGCTCGGAATACGGCTCGCGACGCTCGACGAGGAGCCTTTGCTGGATCTTACGATCGATGGCGCAGACGAGGCCGACCGGTCGCTGCGATTGATCAAGGGCGGCGGCGGAGCCTTGCTGCGCGAAAAAATCGTGGCGATGGCGTCGGAACAGATGGTTGTCATCGCAGATCAGTCGAAGCTGGTGGAGACGCTCGGCAAATTCGCGCTGCCGGTCGAGGTCGTTCGCTTCGGCTTCATGGCGACGCGCAACATGATCGCCGACTATGCGGCCGATGCGGGATGCACGGGCGAGATCACGTTGCGGCTTGGCCGCGACGGACAGCCGTATGTGACAGATGGCGGCAACTACATATTCGATTGCCAATTCGGAAAGATCGATGAGCCGGAGCTATTGGATGGGCTGTTGAAGCTGATCCCGGGCGTCGTCGAAAATGGCCTCTTCATCGGCATCGCCTCGCGCGCGATCTTCGCGGGCCCGAGCGGGCTTGTCGAGATCGAGGCCGAAGAGAGCGATGAGGATTTCTGAGGCCGGGATGAAAGCCGGACCTCAAAAGGTGGTTCGATCTGTCTCGAGTGGCTGCCTTTGCGGCCATGACAGCGTACCTGTGACGTCACGAGGCTTGCGATTGTCGCGGCGCGCGCTTTTCGGCGCCTTTCTGGCCGCCGCTGCGGTACGATCCGTCGGCTCAGCACTAGCGGCAGGCGATGCCGAGCAGATCGCCGCCTGGTTCTTCGAGCGGTACTTGCTGCAATCGATCGGTGTTGCGCGGTTCAACGCCGAACGGATATCCGCCGAGGCGAGTAAGGCCGTCGAGAGCGAGACGCCGTCGCTGCAGCGGTTTCTCACGAAGCACCGGCCGGCGTTCGTCGCGGCTCTGTTGCCAAAAATCGATGCATTGGTACCCGCCGGGGAGACTGCGACGGTGGCGCGCGAAGTGGCCAGCGAAGGCACGAAGATATCGGCCCGCACGCGCGAATGGCTTGTCGCCATCGACGACGACTTTCAAAAAAACGAGCAGCGACTACTGAGAGCGATGGCGTACGAGTTGAACGTCATTGTCGAGCAGATTGTCATCAACATCCGCAAGACGCCGTAACGAGAAGAGCGAGTCCTCAGCCATGTCCGCATTCGACTATGACCTGTTCGTGATCGGCGCTGGCTCCGGCGGCGTCAGGGCGGCGCGGATCGCGGCAAACCACGGCGCGCGCGTCGCCGTTGCCGAGGAGTATCGCGTCGGCGGCACGTGCGTGATCCGCGGCTGCGTACCCAAAAAGCTGATGGTATATGCCGGCCGGTTCCATGGCGACTTCGAGGATGCGGCTGGGTTCGGGTGGGACGTCCGTTCGGCGTCATTCGACTGGTCAATTTTGATCGCCAACAAGGACAAGGAAATCGACCGGCTGGAAAAGGCCTATCGCGCGAATCTGGAGCGCTCGAAGGTCACGATCTTGCCGGAACGGGCGACTTTGCTCGACGCGCACACAGTGAAACTCGCCAGCGGCAAGACGATCAGGGCCGACAAAATTCTGATTGCGACCGGCGCGTGGCCGCATCTTCCGGATATGACCGGCGCTGAACTCGGCATTACTTCGAACGAGGCGTTTCACTTGAAGAAGCTGCCGAGGGAGATCGCCATCGTCGGCGGCGGGTTCATCGCATTGGAGTTTGCCGGAATCTTCAACGGGCTCGGCTCGAAAGTGACGGTTGCGTATCGGGGCGAGCAGATCCTGCGCGGGTTCGACGACGACCTGAGGAACGATCTTGCCGATGCGATGCGGCGCCGGGGGGTCGACATTCATACGATGTGTGCGCCGGTTGCGATCGAGAAGGCCGGCGATAAACTCGCACTCACTCTGACGAATGGCGAGCGGGTTATCGTCGACCACGTCATGCTCGCCACGGGGCGGACTCCGAATACGGCGAACCTCGGCCTCGACAAAGCCGGCGTCAAGATCGGCGCGAACGGTGAAATCATCGTCGATGCAGAGAGCCGGACAAACGTCGCCAATATCTATGCTGTCGGCGATGTGACGGATCGGGTTGCGCTCACGCCGGTTGCCATTCGCGAGGGCCATGCATTCGCCGACAGCGTCTTCGGCGGCAAACCTTGGACCGTCGGTTACGACAACATTCCGATGGCCGTTTTCTCCGAGCCGGAGGTCGGCAGTGTCGGCATGAGCGAAGCCGATGCCCGCAGGATGTATGGGGACGCAGTCGACATCTACAAGGCGCGTTTCCGGCCGATGAAGTACACGCTTTCGGGACGCGACGAACGGATGATGATGAAGCTCGTGGTCAACCAGAAGACCCAGAAGCTGCTTGGTTGCCATGTCCTTGGGCCGGACGCAGGCGAGATCGTGCAGATGGCTGCCATCGCCATGCAGATGGGAGCGACGAAAGCCGACTTCGACCGGACCATGGCGCTGCATCCCAGCGCGGCGGAAGAATTGGTCACGATGCGGGACAAATGGGTGCCGCCGAAAGCGGTGTGAATTTGCCACGCCGGGGCTCATTTTCCACAACCAGCGCGCCTGCTCGTGGTGCGCGACTCACGCGTGCGTGCTAGCCGGACTCACTTGGGAAATCTCGTTTGCCGTATCCCGCCCACAGGTCCTTTGGACAAAAGGGTTCGAGACATGGCATTTCTTCAGGGCGTCGCGCGATCGATCCTGGCGGCGACGGGCTTGCTGGCTGTTTGCGCATCAAGCGCCACAGCACAGATTTATGATGGCAATCATCAGGTGCGGTTCGGGGCGTATTTGCTCGGCGGGCGCGCAAGCGGAGACGCGACGATCACGCACGGCGGCTCGACGTTTGATGCCACCCACAGCCACGGGCTGTTTGGGCTGGGCGTGTCGGGCGGCCTGGAATGGATCCGCCGAGGATCCTGGTCGTGGGGCGTCGAGATGGACGGCGCAGCACTTTGGGGCAATGCCAGCGTCCCGCATACCGCAGGCCCGGCGGTGACGACCGAGATCAGCTATGACTATCTCGCCACGGTCAGGGCGCGCGGCGGTCTTTATCTGCACCGCGATTTTCTCTGGTACGGCACCATCGGTGTCGGCCTCCTCGGGACGGAAGCCAAGACGGGTCTGAATAAGGTTTCGAGCACCCAGAGCGGTCTCGCGATCGGTACGGGCTTCGAATACGATGTCGGAGGCGCACTCATCTTTGCCGAATACCTGTATGCCGGCTTTGGCGACATCGAAGTGACCGCGGGTACGACGCGCTATGTCTACGATGCGGACCTTCATACGATCCGGGTCGGCTTGAAATTCAAAGTCGGGCACGACTGGTATCATGATGATGTCGCAGAGCGCATCGGCCGGCCGATGAAGTAGCGCCAGCGACAAGGTAAACAAGTTTTGGAGACGCCAGCGAGCCCCGGTTCGCTGGCGTTTTTCATTTGGGAAAGGCCTGCTTGCGGGGCGGCAGGTATCGGCTTAATCGTCGCGAGGATTTTCGTTGCGGGAGCCGCCAATGGGACGCCTTGAAGGACGCATTGCTCTGGTCACGGGCTCCGGCAACGGATTGGGCCGGGCAATGGTCGAACTGTTCTCGCGGGAGGGCGCGTTCGTTTATGTCACCGACGTCGACGGGGCGGCGGCTGAAGCGGTCGCGTCACACTTGAAGAGCCAGGGCGGCGGGGCAACGGCAATCACCTGCGACGTGTCACGCGGACAGGACGTTACGGCGATGTTCCGCGCCGTAGCTCAGGCGCACGGCAAGCTCGATGTCGTCGTCAACAATGCCGGGCTCAACGTGAGGTCGGATTTCCGTCACTTAAGCGATGCAGATTGGGTGAAGATCCGCGAGGTGAACCTCGACGGCGTGATGCGGATCGCGCGCGATAGCTGCGATCTGCTTGCCAAATCGAAGCGTGGGTCGCTGATCAACATTGCGTCGATCCTCGGTTTGCGCGGCATGCGGCCGGCCGTCGCCTATTCGGCGACGAAGGGGGCAGTTGCCGCCATGACGCGCGGGCTTGCCGTAGAATATGCGCCATTCGGCATTCGTGTGAATACGATCTCGCCGGGGTTCGTGAAGACGGCAATCACCGAAAGAGTGATGCGCAATCCCGCAGTGTACCAGGCGCTGGTTGACGAGACCGCGATGAAGCGGCTCGGCGAGCCAGAGGAGATCGCCAAGGCGGTGCTGTTCTTCGCCAGCGACGAGTCGAGCTATTGCACGGGAAGCGAGCTGATCGTCGACGGCGGGATGACGGCAACGCTGTAAGGCTGACGGCGACGCCGGCCCTCGCCCCTTTGCGGATATGCATTGCGCTCGGGGTATCTGGCTCACCGCTCGGAGGCGGGCTAGGTTGCGAGCAAACAGGTTTCAAATTCGGGAGAACGCCATGCAAGACGGACAGCCGGGCCAGGGGCTCAAGACGTTTCAGACTTATATCGACGGCAAGTGGGTCGGGTCGCGGACTGGAAAGACGTTCCAGTCTTTCAACCCATACACGGCGGAACCGTGGGCCGAGATCCCCGATTGTGATGCCGGCGACGTAGAACGCGCCGTCGATGCCGCTTACCGGGCGTTCAACTCGGGGCCGTGGGCGAACATGTCTCAGACGGCGCGCGGCAAGCTGCTGCGGCGGATCGCCGATCTGGCCGAACAGCACTCCGCCTACTTGGCCGAAGTCGAGGTGCGCGACAACGGCAAGCTGATCTCGGAGATGTCGGCGCAGACGAAATTCCTGGTCGAGTGGTACCACTACTTTGGCGGTCTCGCGGACAAAATCACCGGCTCGATCGTGCCGATCGATAAGCCGGAGCATTTCACCTACACGCTGCGCGAGCCGCTCGGTGTGTGTGTGTTCATCCTGCCGTGGAACTCGCCGTTGCTGCTGGTCGCCTACAAGCTTGCGGCCGCGCTCGCGACCGGCAACACCGTCGTCATCAAGCCGAGCGAGTTCACATCTGCCTCGACGCTCGAATTCGTACGTCTCGTGCTGGAGCCGGCCGGCGTGCCACCGGGTGTCGTCAACGTGATCACTGGTACCGGCGCTGTCGTCGGCGAACCACTCGTCACGCATCCGAAGGTCGCCAAGGTTGCCTTCACCGGCGGCTCCGCGACGGGCGCTCGCGTCAACGAGCTTGCGGCGCGGACGTTCAAGAAAGTGTCGCTCGAACTCGGCGGCAAGTCGCCGAACATCGTGTTCGACGATGCGATCATCGACGACGCGGTCAACGGCGCGGTGTCGGGCATCTTCGCTGCAACTGGACAGACGTGCATCGCGGGTTCTCGCCTGCTGTTGCACGAAAAGATCCACGACGAATTCGTCGAGAAGCTGATCAAGCTCGCAGGGACAGCGAAGCTCGGTGACCCATCGAAATTCGAGACGCAGGTCGGGCCGGTGACGACGCCGCCACAGTATCAGAAGATACTCGGCTACATCGACATCGCCAAGGGCGAAGGCGCAAACTGCGTGCTCGGCGGCGGACCGGCGACGAAGGCAGAGGGTGGCGGCACATATTTTGTGAAGCCAACGATTTTCACCGGCGTCGACAACAAGATGCGCATCGCGCAGGAGGAAGTGTTCGGTCCGGTGCTTTCCGTACTGAAGTTCAAGGACGACGAGCACGCCGTCGAAATCGCGAACGACGTGATCTACGGCTTGGGGTCGGGTGTGTGGACGCAATCGGTCGGCCGGGCGCTGACGATGGCACGGCGGATTCGCGCTGGCACGGTGTGGGTCAACACCTATCGCGCTGTGTCACCGATGATGCCGTTCGGCGGCTACAAGGCGTCGGGTCTCGGCCGCGAGAATGGCCAGACCGCGATCGACGAGTACCTGCAGACGAAGTCCGTTTGGGTCAATCTCGGCCGCAACACCGGCAACCCGTTCGTCATGAAAACGTCGGCGCCGACTTGAGCTGAAACTTTGCGTCCCCGGCCAAGGCGCATCGCATGCGCCGCGAGCCGGGGTCTCGTCGGTCCTTGTCCGATGCGACCCTGCATGGACGTGATCCCGGCTGATCTCGCACGCTCGATCGCCGGGAACGCATTTGATCATCGTATTCGGAGATGAGACGCCGATGGCGCTGTACACGTTCGAAGGCAAACGGGTGAAGACGCCGGGGCGCGGCAAGTATTGGGTTGCGGACAACGCGGTCGTGCTCGGCGACGTGACGCTCGAAGAAGATGTCAGCGTCTGGTTTGGCTGCTCGCTGCGCGGTGACAACGAGCCAATCTTCATCGGGCGCGGCACCAACATCCAAGAGGGCTGCTGCCTGCATACCGATCCGGGTCTGCCGATCCGGATCGGTGAGTACGTGACGGTCGGGCACATGGCGCTGGTGCATGGCTGCACGATCGAGGATGGCGCGCTGATCGGCATGGGCGCGATCGTGCTCAACGGCGCGAAGATCGGGGCGGGAAGCCTGATCGCGGCGGGTGCGCTCGTCGGCGAGAACAAGGAGATCCCGCCAGGGTCGCTCGTCATGGGATCGCCCGGGAAGGTCGTGAAGCAGCTCTCGCCGGAGTTGATCGAGCGGATGAAGCGTGGCGCGACACACTATGCCGCCAAATGGAAGCGGTTCGCGACGAACCTGCAGCGGCAGGAAGAATAGGCCGGGAAATCAGTGGACGTCAGATTTTGACGTACCAGCTAACCGCATGCCTGGAACGCGGCAGAAACGGCGCAAGACCTGATCCGGCACTTTCCCCTGGCGACCAACCCGGCTATTGGTCGCTGCAACTCTCTTTCGACTGATTTGGGGATCCGACCGTGCCGACATCTGCCGCTGCCCGCGCCACCACCGAACCGCAGGGTGGGCTTGAAAAGCTTGCGTCGGGCGCGATCTTGTCGCCGTTCACGCGGCTCAATCGGATGCTCGAAGGCATCCCGGCAGGGCACGAGAAGCAGATCATCATGACGGCTGGCGACCCAAAGGAGCAGATGCCCGGGTTCGTCGTCGACAAGATCAAGGAAGCCGAGAAGACGCTGTCGTCCTATCCGCAGATCCGCTGCAGCGAAGAATTGCGGCAGACGATCGCGAGCTGGCTCGAGCGGCGCTACAGCCTCAAAACCAAGGTCGATCTTAAAGAAGTGCATCCGATCAACGGGTCGCGCGAGGGGCTGTTCTTCGCGGCCATGCCGGCGGTCGGGCGCAAGCGGATGCAGGGCAAAGCGCCCGTCATGCTGATCGTCAACCCGTTCTACCAGGCCTATCTCGGCGCCTGTTACGGCACGGGCTGCGAGCCGCATTTCCTGAACTGCACGGCTGAAAACGGGTACTTCCCCGATCTCGACGCGTTGTCGAAGCAAACCGAACTGCTCGATCGCGTCGCCGCGTTCTATCTGTGCTCGCCGTCCAACCCGCAAGGGCGGGTCGCAAGCGCGGACTACATCCGCAAGGCGCTCGCGCTCGCGCGCAAGCACGACTTCATGCTTTTCTTCGATGAATGCTACTCGGAGATCTATTCGGGAGAGGCTCCAACGGGGGGCTTACAGGTTGCAGCAGCGACGCCGGAGCGGTTCAAGAACATCGTCGTCTTCAACTCGCTTTCGAAACGGTCGAACCTGCCGGGGTTGCGGTCTGGCCTGGCCGCGGGCGATCCGGATTTCCTCGAGACGATGGCGGAAATGCGCAATCTGACCGCGCCGCAGATGCCGGGGATCGTGCAGCATGCGTCCGTCGCGGTCTGGTCGGAGGAGCAACACGTCTCCGTTATCCGGCAGGCGTACCGGTCGAAGTTCGACCTTTGCGACCAGATGTTGAAGGGCAAGTTCGGCTATTACCGCCCGGACGGCGGTTTCTTCCTGTGGCTCGATATGTCCCAAATGGGTGGCGGCGTTGATGCGACGGTAACCCTATGGAAACGCGTGGGTGTCAAAGTGGTACCAGGCGCTTTCCTGGCCCAGGACGACGCGAGCGGGAGCAATCCCGGCCGCGACTTCATCCGCGTAGCGTTGGTCCACGACCTCGCAACGATCAGGGAGGCGCTGGAGCGTATCGTTTCAGTCGCTTGACCTTAGTTGTGGCGTATGTCGTTCGAGTCGAGTTGCGTAACAGAACCGTATTGCGCGCCTGCGCGGCCGCCTGAGCAAACTGCCCCTGTGCAGT
Source organism: Hyphomicrobiaceae bacterium (assembly GCA_033812735.1). Lineage (GTDB taxonomy): Bacteria > Pseudomonadota > Alphaproteobacteria > Rhizobiales > Hyphomicrobiaceae > JABFRJ01. The sequence continues at coordinate 80,776 of JAPXTA010000003.1, forward strand.
TCTCGCGGTGGGGTGCGCGTGCCGTCGGCAGCGGCGGGTTGATCGTCAGCGGCGCCGTCGCTGCGAGTTTGCTGACGTGGTCATTCACCGATCCTTCGCTGTCGCACGCCGCGGGTGTCGCGACGCGCAACATGCTCGGCTCATCTGGGGCCATCATCGCAGATCTGTTGATGCAGACACTCGGCATGGCGAGCGTGCTCGTGGTCTTGCCGATCGCCATCTGGGCTTTGCAGGTGATGGCGACGCATCGCATCGATGGACTTCGCAAGAAGCTTATTCTGGCGCCGCTCGCCGTGCTGCTGATGGCTGGCGCATTGTCGTCGCTGCCGACGCTGGCGCAATGGCCGTTACGGCATGGATTCGGCGGCATCATCGGCGATATCAGTCTTGCTGCACTCGTCAGCGTCCTTTCTGCAATCAATGCCGAACGTGCGCCTGCTGCGGCAGGGTTGTTCTATGTCGCGGGAAGCCTCGCGGCGCTGGCGATTGCGCTTGGCATTTCGCAGCGTGATCTCATCGCGGCACTTCGAGTGGACGGTAGCGGGCGCGGCTTCTTCGCCAAACTGTTCGGCGAGGGCGATAGCAGCGACAGCGGGAAAAGCGAGCCCAAGCTTTCAAGCGGCAGCATCGATCTGGCCCAGCCGCAACCGGCCGCAAGTATGCCGATGCCGATGCATCCGATGACCGTTGCGCAGCCGCCGCATGGCCCGGTCCCGGCGCCGCACATGGGATATGCATTGCAACCACGCTTCGTTCAGGCCGCACCGCATCCCGCGACGTATGGAGCGCCTGTTCATTTGCCACACCGTGCGCCGGTTCCGCCGCCTCACCTGATGCCGCAACCGGTTGCGCCGATGCCCTACGCGCCAGCCGTCGGCATGGGATTGCCGGGTGTCGCACCGATGCCGCGACCGAACCATCCGGTCGTGCACCAACCTCTGCCCGAACCGCCCTATCACCCTGCCGCGCAGCCTGTTGCAGGCGACGAAGCGAGCAGTCTCGCAGCCCGGTTCGCGCCGCAGCCGCCGGCGGCGGTGCCGCAACGGC